>JAUTWY010000240.1 GCA_030838305.1 Acidobacteriaceae bacterium | reverse complement strand
TACAGCTACCTTGTTACGACTTCACCCCAATCATGGATCATACCGTGGGTGCCTGCCTCCCTTGCGGGTTAGCTTGACAACTTCTAGTACAACCCACTTTCGTGATGTGACGGGCGGTGTGTACAAGGCCCGGGAACGTATTCACGGCGTCGATCTGATACGCCATTACTAGCGATTCCGGCTTCATGCAGTCGAGTTGCAGACTGCAATCCGAACTGAGCAGAGTTTTTTCCGATTAGCTCCCCCTCGCGGGTTGGCAACGGTTTGTACCCTGCATTGTAACACGTGTGTAGCCCTGGACATAAAGGCCATGCGGACTTGACGTCATCCCCACCTTCCTCTCCGTTATCCGGAGCAGTCCACGTAGAGTTCCCTCCTTGCGGAGTGGCAACTACGTGCAGGGGTTGCGCTCGTTGCGGGACTTAACCCAACACCTCACGGCACGAGCTGACGACAGCCATGCAGCGCCTCCACACTTGTCCCTTGCGGGAAGGCCGTGTTTCCACAGCTGGTCACCAGCATTTCGAGCCCAGGTAAGGTTCCTCGCGTAGCGTCGAATTGAACCACATGTTCCACCGCTTGTGCGGGCCCCCGTCAATTCCTTTGAGTTTCAGTCTTGCGACCGTACTCCCCAGGTGCAGGACTTAACGCGTTAGCTCCGGGACGACGCACGAACGTGCGGCACCCCAAGTCCTGATCGTTTAGGGCTAGGACTACCAGGGTATCTAATCCTGTTTGCTCCCCTAGCTTTCGTTCCTCAGCGTCAGTTGTGGTCCAGCGCGCCGCTTTCGCCACGGGTGTTCCTGCAGATATCTACGCATTTCACCGCTACACCTGCAATTCCACGCGCCTCTCCCACACTCAAGCACAGCAGTTTTGGAAGCAGCCTCTGGGTTAAGCCCAGAGATTTCACTCCCAACTTGCCGCACCGCCTACGAACCCTTTACACCCAGTAATTCCGAACAACGCTGGCCCCCTACGTATTACCGCGGCTGCTGGCACGTAGTTAGCCGGGGCTTCTTATATCCGTACCGTCACTCCTCTTGCGAGGCATTCGTCCGGATCGAAAGGGGTTTACACTCCGAAAAGCTTCATCCCCCACGCGGCGTCGCTGCATCAGGCTTTCGCCCATTGTGCAAGATTCCCCACTGCTGCCTCCCGTAGGAGTCTGGACCGTGTCTCAGTTCCAGTGTGGCTGGCCATCCTCTCAGACCAGCTACCGATCATTGCCTTGGTGAGCCATTACCTCACCAACTAGCTAATCGGGCGCGGGCTCCTCCTTCGACGCCTTACGGCTTTGAGTCCTCGAACCGAAATCCAAGGAATGTTATGCGGAATTAGCTTCGGTTTCCCGAAGTTATTCCCCATCGAAGGGCAGATTGCCCACGTGTTACGCACCCGTGCGCCGTGCGCCATACCGTATTGCTACGGTACGCGCACTCGACTTGCATGTGTTAAGCACGCCGCCAGCGTTCGTTCTGAGCCAGGATCAAACTCTCGTTTGAATCTGGTTGCTTGGCGAAAAAAAATCCCGGGATTTGCATCCCAGGCAGCCTGCCAAGCGAATTGTTGATCGCTCGAATTTACTCAGACCATTGGCGCTCGAAAACTCCAATGGTTTCGAACAGATTCTGGCACATCGTATCGGTTGTCAAAGAGCAAGGCCCCCCTGTCCAGCAGAAAGGCAAACCTACAGCCCAAGGAGTATGCCAAGGGCGGGAAGAAAAGTCAACACGAGATTAACGATTTCCACAGTGACCCTCAGCGGGGCGCTAACTACTTGCACCGTGGTAGGATGCGCGCAACGAACCAAGAAGTGGCTGGTGACCTGTGACGGGCAGGAGAGACAAGAGCGCAGACAGAAACGTCGCACGATCCCCCCTCGGGCAGCGCCTCCTCGTCAGTTTGAAGAAACAGGAAATGACGCGGCCGGGCGATCGTGTCGGAGTGGCGGTGTCTGGCGGGGCGGATTCCGTGGCGCTGCTGCTGTTGCTGCTGGAGTTGCGCGGGAAACTGGGCATCGTACTCAGCGTGGTGCACTTGAATCACAAATTGCGCGGCAAAGCTTCCGATGCGGACGAAGTATTTGTCACGAAACTGGCCGCGAAGCATGGGCTGGAGTTTCACTCCGCTTCTGTTGACGTTGCGAAGAAGGCGAAAAAGGAGCGGGCCAACCTCGAGGACGCGGCGCGGCGAGCGCGGTACGACTATTTTCGTTCGCTGGCAGAATCGGGAGCTTGCGGGCAAATCGCCGTGGCGCACACTGCCGACGATCAAGCGGAGACCGTGCTCGCACATCTCCTTCGCGGAACAGGCCTCGCAGGGCTTGGCGGAATTCATCCCGTCGCCGGCCGGGTCATCCGTCCCCTGTTGAACGTTCGGCGGAGTGAGCTTCGGCATTATCTGCGCGCTCGAAAACAAACCTGGCGCGAAGATTCCACTAACCGCGACACGAAGAGGATGCGTGCGCGGATACGGAAGAAGCTCCTGCCCCTGCTCGAGAAACAATTTCAGCCCGCCATCGTTGACCACCTGGTGACTCTTGCGGACCTCGCGCGGGAGGACGAGACATTTTTGGACCGCCTGGCGGAAGAGCGGGCGACGGTGCTGGTTCAAAAGAGCGGTGAAGGAATGCGCATCGCTATCGATGATTTGCTCGAGCCGCGGAAAAGAAAGGAATTTAACACAGCGAACACAGAGAAGGCAGGGGGAGCAGAGGCACTGAGCAAGCGGCTGGTGCGACGGATCGTGGAAAATATAAAACCGCGCGAGGGGCAACTTGGGGCGGGGCATGTGCAGGCAGTACTGCAACTGGCGCGTGGCGGACAAAGCGGGAGTTCGCTCCCTCTGCCCGGTGGAGTAGAGGTACGAAGAGAGCGAGACGCGCTCAAGTTTCAGGTCATCGAAAATGCGGGAGTGCGAACGGGCCACGGCGGGCCTCCGGAATATGAGTACAACATCGATTTGGCGAGAGGCGAGGCGAAAGTGAGCGTTACGGAACTGGGGTGCGTATTCCGCCTCAAGGTGATTGACTGGCCCCTCAAGAGAGGGGAAACTAGTAGTGATGGGGCGGTTCTCGACCGGGACCGATTGCTCTTTCCGATGGTGCTGCGCAATTGGCGTCCCGGAGACCGATTGCGTCCCCGGGGTCACCGAAGCGCCCACAAGCTGAAGCGCCTGTTGAACGAGAAGCGCGTCAGCCGGTGGGAGCGTGACGGCTGGCCGGTGCTGACGAGTGGCGGCGTTCTTGCATGGGCTCGCGGCTTTCCTGTCGCCGCCGAATTTGCCGCGAATGAAAGGACCCGAGCGGGAATCGTGGTCGCCGAGGAAAAACAAATTTGAGCAGCCGAAAGGGAGCGGCGTATTCCGCGGCGCGCATCGCCGCACGCGTGGCAGCTCTGGGGAAAGAGGTTTCGCGGGAGTGCGCGGGGCGGCGGCTGGACTTGGTCGTAACGCTGGATCGCGGTTTTATTTTCGCGGCGGACCTGATGCGGCAAATCGACGCGCCGGTTGTTTGCCACTTCGTGCGCGAAGAGGTGCGGGATGTCGAGGACAGCGGTCACGCGCGGCGGGAAGTTTACTTTGGTTCGGGGCCTGAGTTGAAAGGCAGGGACGTGCTGGTGGTTGATGCGGTGCTGGAAAGCGGTGTAACACAGGATTTTTTGCTGCGGCGGCTGGGTGAAAGCAAGCCGCGTTCGATTCGCTTGGCAGTGCTTCTGGATAAGCCGGCGAAGCGGAGGGTAGCCCTGGAGCCTGATTACTTTGGCTTCCGAACCGCATCTAATCAAGTGTGGGTTGGCTATGGCCTTGCGGCACCAAACGGGATGGGGCGCAATCTCCGGCAGCTTTCTTCCGGAGTGAATGGGACGCCCAGGAAAAGTGGCAGGGGACGGAAGATATAGGCAAGGTCTGATTTTTTCCGGCGGTTTGCAGGATTAGTGAGGACAACGTGAATTCCAGTTCCACGGCAAAAACAATTCTCTTTTGGATCTCGATCGTCTTTCTGGGCGTGATGCTCTGGAAGCTAGTGTCCGCCAACGGGGCACAGGCGCGCGAGGATACTCCCACGTATAGCGTGTGGATGGCCAAGGTCGATGCGGGCGAGGTGAAGGAGGTGACGATGTATCTCTCGCCGAATAGCTACGATCTGCAGGGCGAGTACATCAAGCCCGCGAACATGAAATTCCAGGTCACCATTCCGAAGGAAGAAGCACCGACGGTCACGAAGGTCTTGAGGGACAAGGCCGTGCAACTGAAGGTGAAGGAAGTGCGCAGCGGCGACTGGGTGAAGATCCAGCTGAACGCCGCACCGCTGATTCTTCTGGTGGGCATTTGTTTCTACTTGATGCGTCAGATGCAATCGGGCGGAAACAAGGCCCTGAGTTTTGGCAAATCCCGCGCGCGGTTGCTCTCCGCGCAGCAGAAGAAGGCCACCTTCAAGGACGTTGCCGGTACGGACGAGGCCAAGGAAGAGTTGCAGGAAATTATTGAGTTCCTGAAAGATCCGCAGAAGTTCCAGAAGCTGGGCGGGCGAATTCCGAAGGGCGTGCTGCTTGTCGGACCTCCGGGAACGGGCAAGACGTTGCTGGCGCGCGCGATTGCCGGTGAGGCCAACGTTCCGTTCTTCTCGATTTCCGGTTCGGACTTCGTGGAAATGTTCGTCGGCGTGGGCGCGAGCCGCGTGCGCGATCTCTTTGAACAGGGCAAGAAGAACGCACCCTGCATTATCTTCATCGACGAAATTGACGCGGTCGGGCGGCATCGCGGTGCCGGTCTCGGCGGCGGTCATGACGAACGCGAGCAAACGCTGAACGCGCTGCTCGTGGAGATGGACGGCTTCGAATCGAACGAAGGCGTAATCTTGATCGCGGCCACGAACCGGCCCGACGTCCTGGATCCGGCGCTGCTGCGGCCGGGCCGTTTCGACCGCCGCGTGGTGGTGGCGCGTCCCGACGTGAAGGGCCGCGAAGAGATTCTGCGCGTGCACACACGCAAGGTGCCGATCGCCGATGACGTGGATTTGTCCATCATCGCGCGCGGCACACCGGGCTTTTCCGGTGCGGATCTCGCGAACCTGGTGAACGAAGCGGCCCTGTGGGCCGCGCGCCAGAACCGCAAATTCGTCATGATGGTCGACTTCGAGATGTCCAAAGACAAAGTGATGATGGGCGTCGAACGCAGATCGATGATCCTATCGGACGAAGAGAAGAGGAACACGGCGTATCACGAGGCCGGCCACGCGCTGGTTGCGGCAATGACGCCGGGCGCCGATCCAGTCCACAAAGTGACGATCATACCCCGAGGTATGGCTCTTGGCCTCACAATGCAGCTTCCGGAAGACGACAAGCACACCTACACGCGCGGATACCTGGAAGCAATGCTGGCCGTACTGATGGGCGGACGTTCAGCGGAAGAAATATTCCTCGGCCACATCACCACTGGCGCGGGCAACGATATCGAACGCGCCACAGACATCGCGCGCAACATGGTTTGCGAATGGGGCATGAGCGAGCTGGGACCACTGGCCTACGGAAAGAAGGACGAGGCTATCTTCCTTGGCCGCGAAATCACGCAACACCGCGACTATTCGGAAGATACCGCCATCCAGATCGACAAGGAAGTGAAACGCATCGTCAACGGCGGCTACGAAAAAGCCAAGAATCTCCTTGCGAACAACCGGGAAACGCTCGAGCGCATCGCGCAAGCGCTCCTCGACCGGGAAGTCATTGACGCCAATGAAGTGCGACTGCTTATGGAAGGCAAGCCGCTGCCGGAAAAGCCGCGCACGCCTCCCACGCCGCCGCCACAGGCTGCTCCCACCGCGGACCCTAAGCTGGTGCGCCCCGAGCCTCGCCTCGCGCCTGGATTCACACGCGGTGAAAACCCGGCAAAAGCATGAACGGCTGTCATTGGTGATAAGTTCCTAGTGGTTAGACTCGAGAAAAACCAATTCGTAAGAATGCGTGGGCAAGAATCATCGTGCCCCGATTTTTTGTGCGCCCATGGTTTTTTCATCGGGGATCCCTTGCAGTGCTCGTTCCAGGTAAAAAGGCGTAGAATACGGCCATGGCGAAGCAGAACAGCGACAACCTTCACGTCACCTGCCCATGCTGTCAGGCAAAGCTGACCGTCGATCCGGTTTTTGGCGCCGTGCTTTCGCATGAAGTACCGGTCAAGGCCGGCCCGAATGTGGACCTTAGCGATGCACAAAAGATCCTCGCCGAACAAAACCGCCAGCGCGAAGACAAGTTTGCGGATTCCTGGTTCCAGGAAACGAACAAGGAAGACATCCTGGCGAAGAAATTTGAAGAGGCGATGAAGAAGGCCAAAGACGCACCCGCCGGCAAACCCATCCGCGATTTTGATTTGGATTAAGAGCGACTGGTGACTCGTGACTAGTAACTCGCGAAAGAGCCTTCCTCCTCGCAAGGAAGAGCGCCTGCTCTTGTGTTCTTTCGATTCCTCCGAATGAGCAGCTCCAGGAAAAAATTTACCCTTCGACTGCGCTCAGGGAGGCTCGTGCTCGGCGAGCGCACGCTCGTGATGGGCGTGCTGAACGTCACCCCGGACAGCTTCTCCGATGGCGGAAAGTTTCTTGACGCAGGGCGCGCCATCGAGCAGGCGCTGGCGATGGAGCGTGCCGGAGCGGACTTACTGGATATCGGCGGCGAATCCACGCGGCCGGGTTCTGCTGGCACCTCTGCCAAAGAAGAACTTGCCCGCGTGTTGCCGGTGTTGCAGGCACTGCGAGGGCGGATGAAAATCCCGGTCTCCATCGACACGCAAAAGCCGGAGGTCGCGGAAGGCGCACTCGATGCCGGTGCGCAGATCATCAATGACATTTCCGGGTTGAAGAACGATCCTCGGATTGCGGAAGCCGCCGCGCGGCGCCGCGTGCCGCTCATCCTGATGCATATGCGCGGAGAGCCGCGGACGATGCAGGTGAGAGGGTTTGCGCGGGACGTCATGAAAGATGTAATGGGGGGGCTGCGCAATTCTGTGGCAGCCGCGCGAAACGCCGGCGTCGAGAAATCGCAAATCATCCTCGATCCGGGGATTGGCTTCGGCAAGAGCTGCGCGCAGAATTACGAATTATTGCAAAAACTTCCGCAACTCGCGAAGCTGGGGTATCCGCTCTTGGTGGGCACTTCGCGGAAGGGGTTCCTTGGCGCGACACTGGCCCGGGACGACAAGCCTGCTCCGCCGGAAGAGCGTATCTGGGGCACGGCCTCAACGGTCACCGCGAGCATCTTGAATGGGGCGCACATCGTCCGCGTTCACGACGTCAACGAAATGGTGCAAGTCGCGCGCGTCGCTGATTGCCTCCTCGATCCGAAACAAGGGCCAAAAAACCAAATACAGAGAAATCTACGGTCAAGATGCCGGTAGTACGTCTCCTTCGGTATAATCCGCCCGTAATCGGAACGGGAATGCTTCACGCAGAAATTCCAGGAAAAGAGAGCAAGCCCATGCCGCGCCGCACAGTTTTTCTTATTCCCATGTTTCTTTGCCTTTTCCCTCCAATGCCATCTTTGCAGGCGCAGTTGCCGCCGGGGAACAAAGACCCACTGAGCCCCGCGCAAAGCGCTCTGGGAAAAGCGGGTTGCTCGGCGACGGAAGCGTCTTCGTGCGCGGAGGCGGCAGGGAAGATTCTGCCGATCGTAATGGGCTCCTCACCGATGGAGGAAAATTTGCGGCGTCTGACGGATGAAGTCGGCGGACGAGTGACCGGATCGCCGCAGATGGCCAAAGCCGTGGAGTGGGGCGTGGGGGCGTTTCGCGCCGCGGGAGTGGACGTTCACACGGAGAAGTACACCCTCCCGGTCACTTGGAGCGAAGGCGACACGCAGCTGGAATTGCTCGGCCCGCTGAAATTTCCCGTGCGGCTGAAAGCGGAAGGGTGGTCACCGGCGACACCGGCTGGCGGGATAGAGGCGCACGTTGTCGATATGAGTTACGGCAACGAGGACGATTTTGCAAGGGCAGGCGGACTCGTCAAGGGCGCGATTCTGCTGGTTCATAGTGATATCGGATCAACGTGGGCCGATCTCTTCAACGAATACCTCAAACCCCCGATGATTATCGAGCATGCTGTGAAGGAAGGCGCGAGGGCCATTCTGTGGATGGGCGCGCGGGAAAGACTGTTGCTCTATCGCCACACGAATTCGCTGGCAGGTGAGATAGACAGGATTCCGCAGGCGGTCCTGGCGCGCGAAGATGCCATGCGGCTGGCGCGCACCGTTGCGGCGTATCCTGGGAAAGTGCGCGTGCGCTTCGACATGCCCAATAAAATTGGCGGACCTATCGAGCAGGAAAACGTTGTCGGCGAAATTCGCGGCTACGAGAAGCCGGATGAAGTCATCATCCTCGGCGCGCACCTGGATTCGTGGGAGCTGGGCACGGGGGCGCTGGACAATGGCTGCAACGCGGCACTAGTGATTGAAGCGGCGCGGGCGCTCAAGGCAACCGGGCTTTTGCCGCGGCGCACCATCCGCTTCGTGCTCTTCAGCGGCGAGGAACAAGGCACGGTTGGCTCGTTCGAATACGTGAAGGCGCACCGCGCGGAACTGGATAAAATCCGCGCGATGATTACATATGATTCGGGGATCGGCCGCGTCACCGGGTATTCGCTCGGTGGCCGCCGCGACATCGAAGCGGGCGTGCGCGAAGTCCTCAAGCCGCTGGAATCCTGGGGGGCGAATAATCACACTTATGATGCCTCGTTCGGCACGGACAATTTTGATTTCATGCTCGAAGGCGTGCCCACGCTCGTGGCGAATCAGGAGGAGGCCAACTACCTGCCGAATTATCACGCAGCTTCGGACACTCTGGACAAGGTTGATATGCGCGAATTGAAGATGCATACCGCGCTCGCCGCGCTAACGGCCTGGGGAGTCGCCGACCGCGCCGAACCGCTCGGCAAGCGCCTCTCACGCGCCGAACTCGATGTTCTCGTCAAAGAAACCGGCCTCGACCAGCAGCTCAAATTGCTTGGTTACTGGGACGCGTGGCAAAGCGGCGCGCGCGGCCGCAAACGCTAGCCTCCTCGATCTGCATTCCACAGCGGCCCCTGTGACAGGCACTTATTAGGACGCACCGCATATATGGCGAGGACCTTCCCGGTATACTGGAAGCGTGGCAAACGCTAAAACCGAATTGACCAAGAGTGACCGCCATACCATTCTGGCTGTGGATTATGGCCGCGCGAGGATCGGGCTTGCTCTCGCGGACTCGGAGGCGCGAATGGCGCAACCGCTGAGCACCATGGAGCGCATCAACCGCAATGAGGACATGCGGCGGCTGCGTGAATTGGTGCGCGAGCAAGGCGTGAAGCAGATCGTTGTGGGACTGCCGTTGCGGCTGGACGGCACCCGCGGCTCCATGGCCGAAGAGGCGGAGCGCTTTGCGCAACGCGTGCGGAAACAGATTGGCGTGCCGGTGGAAATGGTGGACGAGCGGCTCACAAGCTGGGAGGCCGAGCGCTTGCTGGAAGAAGTTCAGGGAAGATTCATCCACGACGAAAAACTGACCGGCAGCAAAAAACCGAAGAATGTGCAGGCTAAGATGAGCGTGGACGCCGTGGCGGCCGCCGTGATTTTGAAAGAGTACCTGGATCGGCAGGAACAGCCGGCCCGGAGGACTTGAGCTCAATAAGAAGACGAATCCGTGAGGCTGAATTGAAGTTTTTGCTCGTCCTATTGCTTTTAATCCTGCTGTTTGCCGGGGGCGCCGCGGCGTGGATGTGGTACGGCATCACGAAACCGTACCAGGGCTTTGCGGCGGAAGGCGTCTTCATCGATGTGCCGCGCGGAGCTTCCAGCAGGCACGTGGCGTCTGTGCTGAAAACCAACGGCGTGGTGCGTAGCGCGCTGGCGTTTGAGATTTATGTGAGGCGGCATCCGAAGCGTACGCTGCAGGCTGGCGAATATTTTTTTGATCATGCCATGACGGGCCGCGAGGTCTTCTGGAAGCTCGCGAACGGCCAGGTGTACCAGCAGCCATTCACGGTGCGCGAAGGCGAGACGATGTTCGACATCGCCCGCGAACTGGAGGCAGCAAAGTTCATGCGCGCGGGCGATTTTCTCTTTGCCGCGGGCGATCCGGCGCTGATTCGCGATTTTGCGCTGGGCGCACAGACACTCGAAGGCTTCCTCTTCCCTGCCACCTATGAACTTCCCAGGCACCCTGCGGCCAGCGAACTGACCGCGGAAATGGTGCACAAGTTCAAAGAGGAGTGGAAGCAGATTGCCTCCCCTTCGGCGGGGGAATCAACAGACGAGGGTGACCACCGGGCCGTGAACAGGATCGTGACTCTAGCGTCACTCGTTGAGAGGGAGACGCCAAAGCCAGAAGAACGGCCGCTAGTGGCGGGTGCATTTGAAAACCGCCTCCGGAAAGGAATGCGCCTGCAGTGCGACCCTACGGTAATCTATGGAATGGAGCGGCTCGGAAAATACAACGGGACGCTAACGGGGAAGGACCTGAGCTTCGATTCTCTGTACAACACGTATGAGCACGGCGGGCTTCCTCCAGGACCGATTGGCAACCCCGGCGAAGCGTCGCTGCACGCTGCACTGCGGCCGGCGCGGACGGACTACCTTTATTTTGTGGCTAACACACAGGGCGGGCATTTTTTTGGTGCAACCCTGGCGGAACACAACAAGAATGTGGTGAAGTATCGCCGGCTGCTGGCCGGCTTACCGGCGGATCCACCGCCGCCACCACCGCCGCCACCCAGTCCGAAGAAAAAACACGGCAAACAATACCGAGGCAAAGCACGATGACCGAAGATTTGAAAACGAAGAAGGCGCTGATCCTGGAGACCGCCCGGGAGATCAAGGTACAGCAATGGACGCCGGCGGAGATCGACCAGTTGCGCCGGCGCCTGCTGGCGGAACATGGCGAAGCCGGCAAAACGGGAATGGAATACATTGCGGACGTGCTGAAAGACGCGGGACAAAAGGTAATAATTAACCAGCAGGAAGAAGCCGAGGAACAGTACGAAGAAGAATTCGAGGATCTGCTGCACTTCAAGACGCTGGAAGATGCCGAGGTCAGCATCATGCGGCTGGACGAATTGATGCGCAAGTTTCGCTTGCAGGGCGAGCACGCGGCCGTGGAGCGGGTTTTGAATGTGGCACGGCTCGGCAAGCGCCGCGCGGAGATGATCTCGCGCAACAACAAGGTGGAAGCTCACAAACGCGCCGAAAAAGTGGAGATCGCGGGCTGGTTCCGCATCTGGCTGGAAACGCCGGATGCCTTCTTCGACTGGCTGGACGTTCGGAAGCAGTCGCCGGAATTTCGCGCCAAGTTTCCGCAGTTGGAGTCCGAAGTATGAATACACCGGGAATCGCGGCGCCAGGAAGAGGTGCGCTGGAATTGCCGCCTTTTTCTCTGGACGTGCAGGCGCTGGACCTCGGCGGTGATGTGAAAGCGGTAGGACTCGAGTTGGTCGGAACAGAAAACCGCGAGCCGGTACGAGGCAAGGATGCTGCAGAAATCTGGTCAGCGGTCTTCCCTGCCCTGGCGGGGAACGAATGGTACGCCGTGGATTTTTTCAGCCACATCGAGCGCGTGAAAGAGTTTTGCAAAATGCGGGAGATTGCGTTGCGCGATGCGGCGGAGCGCTGCGTCGTGCTGCCGCAGCCGAATCAGGAGCAGTTGCGGCAGATCTTTGAACGATTCGAAGGCGAGACATTCGGTATTCGGGCAGGCCCGGCGTCGCAATCCACCGATGCCGCGCTCGAAGGCAACCTTTCAGGGCGCGGGCTGGATGCGTACCAGCCGGTCTACGCCCGCTACACGTTTTGCGCCATTTGCGAACCGGAAGACGGCTGGGTGACGCTGCTGAGCGCGTCGCTCTGGCCCAGCGAAGTCATCCGCCGGGTGCGGCCGGCGGTTCAGCCTTTTGACATCCACATTGCGCGGCCCAATTGAATGCCACTCCGGGTACGACCCACGTTGATTGACCGGCATGCAAGTGGTTGCTAGATTGCTTCATTTGTGCGCATGAGGACGGAACTGATTGATGCGACGTGTGAAAACATGCCTGGTCCTGGCGACACTGGCGGCTATTTCCTGCGGCTGTGCTGCCAGAAACGGTGTAAAAGGCCACACCGAGCTACCACCGACGCAAAGGCCGGTCGCGAGGGACGCCACGCGTGAAGAACTCCTCGAGGCCTACAATCGGATCGCGCTCGGCACAAAAACGCTGAACGCCACCGTGGAACTAAAGCCCACAGCGGGATCAAAGTATAGCGGTGTCATCGATGAGTATCATGAGGTTAAGGCGTTCCTCCTGGCGGCTCGGCCGTCGCAGATTCGCGTGATCGGGCAGGCGCCGGTGATCGGAACCACGGTGTTCGACATGGCCAGCGATGGCGACACGTTTCGCGTTTCGATCCCGCCGAAGAACAAATTCCTCGTTGGACCGGTGGCCGTCGAGCGCGCCAGCAGCAAGCCCATTGAGAATTTGCGGCCGCAGCACCTGCTGGATGCGCTGCTCTGGCCGGAAGTCCGCAAAGAAGAAGCAGTGCTCTTCGAAGAGTTCAATGATGAAAACGGCCGCTACTATGTGTTGACCGTTCTCCGTGGCGGTTACCAGACGGAGATTCTGAGGAAGATCTGGTTTGACCGCTCGGACCTGCAGGTTACCCGCATGCAAATTTTCGGCCCGAAAGGATTTCTACTGTCGGATATTCGACTGGCGGCCTGGCAACCTCCGGATGGTGCCGCAGGGCAGAGTGCTCCATCCACGCCTTCCAATGGTGTTGCCTCGTTTCCGCGTGCGATTCGAATTGAAAGGCCGCACGATGACTACAAGCTCGATTTGCAGGTCACCAAGGTCATCTTGAACGAAGAGATTCCTGCCGAGCGATTCAAGCTCGAGCCACCGGCGGGAGCGGAATTGGTGCGCGTCGGCGATGCCACGGAGAACAAGCAGCCATGATGGGTGAGCTCATCTTCCGCAATCTGCTGCACCGCCCGCTGCGCACGTTGATTGGCGCCATGGGAATAGCGGTGGAGGTTGCGCTCGTCGTGCTGATCGTTGGCCTGACCAGCGGCTTGCTGACCGAGACGGCCAGGCGCATTGAAGGCATCGGGGCGGACATCATGCTGCAACCGCCATCCTCGTCTATCTTTTTCGCCTTTGGCAGCGCCCCCATGCCCATCAAAATCGGGGACAAGCTTGCAGAACTGAAATACGTCCAATCCGTAGCCCCCGTGCTTTTTCAGTTCAATACAACGGGCATAGAAATCGTTTACGGAATTGATCAGGAGAGCTTTCGAGCCGTCTCGGGCGGATTTGTGTTTCTTCAGGGACACGACATGGAAGGTCCCGACGACATTCTTGTGGATGACATTGCGGCGAAAACAAAGAAGATACAGCCGGGACAGACGTACCGCATCTTCGATCACGATTGGCATGTCGCTGGAATCGTAGACCACGGGAAGGGCTCGCGCCTTTTTGTACCTCTTGCTACGCTCCAGGAATTGGTGGGCGCGCGGAACAAGGCCACCATCTTCTTTGTGAAGTGCACGCGGCCCGAGCACACCGAAGACGTCATGGAAAATATGCGCCATGTCCTTCCCGGCTACACCGTCCGGCCCCTCAAGGACTACCTCTCCCTGATGACCTCGACAAATATCCCGGGCCTGGAGTCTTTCATCAACGCCATGATCCTGCTGGCCATCACCATCGGGCTGCTGGTCATTTTTCTCACCATGTACACTACCGTGATCGAGCGCACCAGGGACATCGGGGTTCTGAAATCGCTCGGCGCAAATCACTGGTTTGTCGTCCGGGCGCTGCTGTCGGAATCCGCGGCACTTTGCGTGCTCGGGATTGCGGCTGGCGTCGGACTGAGCTATTTGGTGCGGGCCGGTTTTGTCTGGAAGTTTCCGACCTTGACCATTCTAATCACTTCCGGATGGATCCTTCGCGCGGCTGGCATTGCGCTCCTGGGCGCGCTGTTCGGCGCTAGCTATCCAGCCTGGATAGCTAGCCGGAAGGATGCGGTTGAAGCATTGTCGTACGACTAGGACATAAAGAATCCAGCGGAAAGTGCGCCAAGAACGCAAAAAACACGGAGAAGAGTGGAAAGGGCCGCGAAGCAGGCGGGATGGCTAGGCACGAATGGGAATCGCAGCTACAATACGAGAACCTGCCGAAGGGCTGATTTTCCAGGGAAAAAATAGCGTGGAGCCGATACTCAGAACAGAAAACTTGTGGAAGCTCTACCGCGCGGGCAAGGTCGAAGTCCCGGCTTTGCGTGGCGTGAATTTCGCGGTACAGCCTGGCGAATCGGTCGCCGTGATGGGGCCTTCGGGCTGCGGCAAGTCTTCGCTGCTGTACGTGATCGGCGGCCTGGCGCAGGCTTCCCGGGGCAAGGTCTTGGTCGACGGGAATGACCTCTCCGAACTGAGCGACTCCGCGCGCACCAAATTGCGCCGCCACAAAATCGGCTTCGTCTTCCAGCGTTTCAATCTGCTCCCCACGCTGACGGCCAAAGGGAATATCGCCATCGCGCAATTTATTCATGGCGACGGTTTCGATCCGCACCGCTTCGATGTCGTGACCCAGATGCTCGGTCTGGCGGGACGTCTTCATCACAAGCCCTCGGAACTCTCCGGCGGCGAACAGCAGCGCGTGGCCATCGCGCGGGCGATCATCAATGAGCCGAAGATTCTCCTCGCCGACGAGCCCACGGGAAACCTGGATTCGAAAAACTCGGAAATCGTGCTGCAGATGCTGCGGCAACTGAACAGAGACCTGGCCCAGACCATCGTCATGATCACGCACAACCCGGAAGCAACAACTTACTTCGACCGCGTCGTGCACATGCGCGATGGAGTTATCGTCGACGGGGTGGCTGCGGATTGATATGGCGAGCCTCGGCCAAATTCTCTCCCGGACGTTTTTCTGGTCCTACGAGCGCGGCACGTGGCAGTATGACGTCGCGGTCATCCTGATTCTGGTCTTCGTGCTTCTCACGCCGCGGAACTGGTTCCGCGATAAACCGCAAAGCGGGGCGCCGGTCACACCGGGACAAGTCCAATTTATTTGGAAAGAGGGAAACCGGCTGAAGTATCGCGTGGATGCGCGCATCCTGGCCCCGCCGACAAAGCTCGCCCTTCAGAACGACCTGCACACCGCCTTGCAGGAGGCGCTGCCCGAACTGCACAACGGGAATTTCTCGATCGCCAATATTGAACCGGTGCGCGATGACCAAGGCACAGTGATAGCTTACCAAGTGGAGATCCATCATTCCCCGCCGTTCTAAGCAAGGTGGGAATCTTGCTCCGGGTATCCTTGGGGTTCGTTCGCGCATCTCTTTGTATATGTTACGATTCCGACGGCTTGCACGAGCCGCCGCATCTTTACGGGATAGGGGCCACGTTTGAGACGTCTATCTTTTCTCCTCCTCGCGCTGCTTGGGTTGTCTTGCGCCGCAGGCGGACTTCAAACGCGCGCCGCGCAGACTACCGCAAATTGGACCCTCGAGGGCGTCTTGAGCATGTTGGACAAGTCCGCCCAGGACTTTCACACCCTCACAGCCGATATCGAACACATCAAGTACACCGCGGTTGTGAAGGATACCTCGACCGAAACCGGCCAAATTTTCGTGCGTCGCGACGACAAGATGCGCATCGATTTCCAGAAGCCCGATCCGCGAACGATCCTCCGAAATGGTGATGCACTTTACATTTTCACGCCGAAGATTAATCGCGTTGAGGAATATAACATCGGAAAGCACCGCGCGTTCGCCGACCAGTATCTGGCGCTGGGATTCGGAACGAAAGGTGATACGCTCAAAAAGAATTACGTTTTGACACTCATCGGAGAGGAAGACTTCGACAGCCGCAAGACGGTAGTGCTGGAGTTGACGCCGAAGTCCGAACAGGCGCGCAGCCAGATCGCCAGAATTCGAATGTGGATCGACGAAGCATCCTGGCTGCCGGTGCAGCAGAAATTTTTCGAAACCAGCTCCGACGACTACTTCCTATCCCATTACACTCACCTGATGAAGAATCTGAAGATCGCCGATGCCAAGTTCAAACCCGACTGGCCAAAGAGCGCAAAGATCGAAAAGCCCCGAGGGTAATTTTTAAATCCTTGCAATCTCCTGATTTTCCCAAGCGCACTGGTTTGCATCCGCTGAAAGACGATAAGCTACTCGCCGGCGGCGCGCTCCTGCGCGAGCAACTGTTCCTTTCGCGAGATCCCCCAGCGATAGCCGGCAAGTGCCCCGTCCTCGCGAATGACGCGATGGCACGGTACCACGATGGACACGGGGTTCGTGGCGCAAGCTCTCGCCACGGCTCGGACGGCCTTGGGCTTGCCTAGTGATCGCGCGACTTCCGAGTATGTACGCGTCCTGCCGCGCGGAATCCGCTGTAACTCCTGCCACACGCGGCGCTGAAACGCCGTCGCCTGCAGGTCGAGCGGGAGTTCCAATTGAGGTTGTTGGCCTTCGATGCGCTGCACGATCTCCCGCACCCAGCGCTGGAACGAATCTGTGGCGGGCGCAATTTCGGCACGCGGATATTCCTCGCGCAATTCGGCAATCATCGTGTTCTCCGCATCGCCGAGATAAACCGCCGAGACCCCGCGCTCCGTAGCAGCAACTAGAACTTTTCCGACTGGCGATTTCGCAATTGTGTATCCGATCTTCATACCCTGTCCTCCCTTTCGGTAAGTGGCCGGGGTCATGCCGAGCTGCGCATTGCTGCGCTCGTAGACGCGGCTGGATGATCCATACCCGGTTTCGTAGAGTGCGTCGGCAATGCTCTTGCCTGCGCGCAGCATCGCTTTGAACCGCTTGATCCGCAGCGCTTCCGCAAGGTCGCGCGGCTTCAGTCCCGTCACCCGCCAGAAAGCGCGCCGCAGCGTGGCTTCGGTGGTCCCCAGCGTCTTGGCCAGGGCTCCCAGGCGAACGCCCTCTTCGCCTGACTCAGCGAGATAACCAGCGGCGCGTTGCACCAGCGCCACCGGACCGGAAATCTCATTCGGGCGGCAACGCAGGCAAGGCCGGTAGCCGTGCTTTTCCGCTTCTTCTCGCGTGCGAAAGAAAGTGACGTTGCGCCGCAGCGGCCGGCGCGCCGGGCACGAAGGCCGGCAATAAATATGCGTCGAGCGCACCGCAAGCACGAAGCTCCCATCGGCCCGGGAGTCACGTGCCAGCGTGGCCTGCCAGTACTGCGCGGCTGCGTGCGCCGAGATGTTCTGTACGAACTTGGTTTGTGTATGGCTCATGTTCAACACGCTAAAAGTAGCGCAAGCGCAAACGCAAATCTATCCGGAAAGATTCGGCAAAGTGAAAAGGGTGAACGCCACCGAGAAGCCAGACGATCAGGCTTCGCCCCGGGCGGGAACCGGAGCTGTAACCTGCGCCGGCGTCCGGTGAGGCGCTGTGATCACCAGAATGACGGCAGTAAGAATCACCGCGGCCGCGATGACCGTGCGCAGCGTGATGGCTTCCCCCGCGATCTGCCACCCTAGGAACAGCGCCACGACCGGATTCACAAACGCGTACGTACTCACGCGCGCGGCAGTGCTCTTGTGAATGATGTAGATATAAGCGCTGAAACCGATCCCCGACCCGAATACAACGAGGTAGCCGAGTGCCAGCCAGGAGCGAACCGAGACCGTACCTAGCTGCAGCTCTCGGAATTCTCCGGCAAGCAGCGCGACTATCAATAGAATGGAGCCACCAGTAAAACTTTGCATCGCCACTCCCAGCATCGGCGAGCCAGGCATTCCTCCATGTTTCGAATAGAGCGAACCGCAAGCCCAAGCCAGGGAAGCGGCCACCAACACCGCAGTACCCCGTGGATCGACGCGCTCTGAACGTCCCAAGTGTGCGGGGCCGACCAGCAGCGCCAATCCTGCAAATCCCATGAGCAGACCCATGGTCACTCTAGCAACGGGCCTTACCCCGCCAGGACGGAGCCAGTCGACGATCACCAGCCAGAGCGACACCGTCGCCACCAGGAGCGCCGTGATTCCCGAGGGCACGGTCAGTTCCGCCCAACTGACGCCGCCATTTCCCACGACTAAAAGCAATGTTCCGGTGACGACAGCGGTGCGCCAGTGGGTCGCGCTCGGTCTGGTCCCCGTCTTCATGCGAAATATGGGGTACAGAAGAATCCCCACGGTAAAGTGGCGCAGTCCCGCGAGGATCAGCGGGGGGAACGATTCGAGGCCGATGCGGATCGCCAAATAAGTAGAACCCCAGACGAGGTAGACGGCGGCAAACGCAACTAGAACCAGCGTTGTTGTGCGGGCAGGCGTGTGCGACAGAGATATAGGAGTTCCTGCCCCGCGCTGTGGCTCGCCTGTCGTCGTGGACATATTTCTTTCCTTAATCTTCTCTCCTAGGATGAACGCTGAAAGCCAACGGTGTCGAAACACGGTATTGGTAGCGCCAACAGAAAGGCAAATCTATCCGGAAAGATTCGGCAAAGTGAAGTAGTCTGCTCCCGCGAAATTACACGGCGATCAGGTGAACACGCTTCCTTCTGTTAAACTACTCGCCTAGGATGAACGCTGAAGGTCAGAGGTGTCGAGCACCATATTGGTAGAGGATTGTCTAAGGTAATCCACAGAATGTAGTGGGTCGGTTCCCGTACCATTACTAAGTGTTTGAGGTTAGGACACTTCCGGCGTTTTCCACAGGTTGACGCGGCACGTTACTAGTGCCATCTTAGCGCTCCGCACAGCACTGGTGCGAACAGGCAAATGCCAGAAAGGCAGTTTGGCAGTTCATTTTGTTGGGCCGTAGCCAGCGACAGTGCAGTGGCGTCTCTGAGGACTAGATGAGCGCGGCGAAGCGTGTACCTCCATTTGAATCGTGGCCTGCCAAACCAAGCGCCGAAGCTCGCGAAGCTGCGATGAGACCACAACCGCTCGCGGAGGCCGCGCGCGTCCCTGCGCTGCGCCTGGCGCCGTTTCTACTCCCTTCGCAGCCCCGGCGTTTCGCTCGCGTGCCTACGCACGCCGTGGGCGTCCATCCAGAACATCGGGAATACCCCCGCGCCACTCTGAACCTCCCGCTGCGCCTTCGCGCTACTGGCGGGGTGCCCGAGGAATCTCCGATAACCCTCGTCACTCGCGACATCAGCTCAACTGGCGTCTATTTTCTTTGCCCCAGGCAACTGGTGGCGGGCGCCTCGATCGAACTTGAGATTGTCCTGGTAAGCAAGCCCCTGGGCCTCGGAAACGTGGTCGTTGCTTCGATGGCGCATGTGCGCCGTGCAGAGACCGCTGCCGTGCCCGGCTGGTATGGCATCGCCGCAGCCTTCGATGATGTCCAGTTTGACCGCGACGATCACATACCTTCCCGTTTTCTCAAACCGTAAGTTCCGCACATCCATTCAATTCCGGACTAACGCCCGGAGCTGCTCCCGCCAGCCGTCTCAAACTTTACAGGGTCGGCGTCCATAAAGTTTCTGCTACTCTGAGGAACGATGGCCGCGATACAAGACCATAGCGTTGAAGGAGTTCTCTTCGATTGGGATGGCACGCTGATCGATTCCTACCACGCCGATGCGTCTGCGTACTTGGCGATGTTCGAGGAGATGGGCATCTCTTGGGGGATCGAAGAGCTTGAGAAAAATTATTCGCCGAACTGGTATCAGGTTTATCGCTCCGCGGGGCTGCCGCGGAGGCGCTGGGAAGATGCAGACCGCGTATGGCGCACGCACTATGCAAAGCACCGGCCGAAGCTGATTGCGGGTGCGCGCCGGGTCCTGTCGAGATTGGGCGGCGCTCATCCTCTTGGCCTCGTCACCAGCGGCGATCGCGACCGCGTCTCCCGTCAATTACGTGAGTTTCGTTTGACAACGCTATTCGCAGCGCGCGTTTGCAGCGGAGATACCCTGCGCAAGAAACCGCATCCGGAACCGCTGCGCATGGCCATGCGGCGGATGAAGCTGGATCCCTCTGCGTGCGTGTATGTAGGCGACGCGCCACAGGACGTAGAGATGGCCCAGCGCGCCGGGGTGTGTGCGATTGGAGTGCTCAGCCCCTTCCCCACGGAAAAGCGTCTGCGCGCGGCCCGGCCTGAATTTCTGATCGGTTCGATCAAGGAATTGCCGGACGTACTGAAGAAGTTTCTCCGCTGATGGCCCGGGCTTCTTAATTTAGCTACCCTGCTTATGGTTTCGGAGAAGTTGCAGGAGTCGACGGCGATGGCGCTTGCGGCGCGCCGGGAACCGGTTTGAAGTCCGTCCACTTGATGACGATGCGAACGGGAATCTCCAAACCCTTCAGATTCAGCGTCTCATCCGAGCGCGAGTAGCTTGGGAACCAGTATTTTCCGTCGACATTTTCGCGATAAGTTTCGAAAAGGCTGAAGGGCAGATCCGCGATCGTGTGCACGTCGCCCTGATCGGTAACCCATTTTCCGTATGTCTTCACGACCTCCAGATATTTCGCGTCCACCCATACGATGCCCTCGAAATAAGCCTTGATGCGTTCGACTACTTTTGGCTTGGCCTGAAAGATGTAGCAATCGATTTCATCCACCTGTTCCTTGCCCAGGTATTTCAGGTCGTATTTCCCAAGCTGGCTGGAAGTGAGCGGAAACGCCGGGATGCGCTGTAGCCCCTCGAGATCTTCCGAGCGGAGATAGAAATGCTGGAGGGTGGAACGAGGCTTTTCGACGACCTTTTCGAATAGTTTCCCCTCCACGTCGCGGCCCGGTTGAGTCACCAGCACGAATTCCCCCGAAGGCTGGCCGTCCGCACCAAACTCCTGGATTCGAATCGTCTTCTGGAAAGTGTAGTGTGTGCGCGAGACGATGTACTCGTCTTCTTTTTGGGAAAAGCGCTTGACGATTTCGTCCTCGGGGAGCGATGGCGGCGCCTCCGGCTCTGATTCATTTCCGATACGCGTGACGTGATGCTCCGGCGGCGGAGCGATCGGCCCCTGCTGAGCATCTTGCGCGCGCAGCGCCGATCCCTGCGTAGCGGCAAG
>JAUTWY010000235.1 GCA_030838305.1 Acidobacteriaceae bacterium | reverse complement strand
AAAGCTGCAGTTCAGTTCATTCGAGCAGGCGGTGACTTATGCCTGGTCTGCCATCGCGAAGGTTACATCGAGAAGGCCTACGACCAATTAACGAAGATGGCCGAGAGTGATCCCCAGTTCGCCAGGCGGGTTGCGGAATCGGTGCGACGAGTGCTGGCATTTAAGAAGAAAACGGCGAAGATGCTGCGCAGGACGAAGATTCCATCCGCGGCAACGGTTGAGAGGCTTTCGCGCACGCTGTGGGAATTTGAAGAGCAAGTACGGCTGGAAGGTCTGGTTCGTGCCGAAAGAATTCGCGCAGCCAATTCGCGGTCTCCGCGCTCATGATACAGCCAGAGAAAGACATGCTCGTGGCCGGAGTAATGAGTGGGACGTCTGCCGATGGCATCAATGTGGCATTGGTTCGCATATTTAGTCGTCAAAGAAAACCAGGTACCTCTTCCGGGCGTCGCGGGCCAGTCGCCCGCGACCACACCAGTCTTGGCTATCCCGGTTTCGAACTGGTCGGACACGCGGAATACTCTTACCCTAAGAAGGTTCGCGCTGCTGTGCTGGCTGCAATGAACGCTTCGCGAGCAAGCGTGGCGGATCTGGCCCGGCTGAATTTCCTGCTGGGCGTTCTCTATGCTGATGCGGTGCTCGCAGCCGAGCGCAAGCTCAGAGTAAAGGCTCAACTGGTGGGATGTCATGGGCAAACGCTTTATCATCAGGGTGAGCTGCAGACCTTTCTTGGATACAAAATTAAGGCAACGTGGCAGACCGGCGAGGCGGCGATCGTCGCGGCGAAACTGGGCGTTCCAGTGGTTTCCGATTTTCGTCCCGCGGATATGGCGGCTGGCGGAAAGGGCGCGCCGCTAGTTCCCTTTCTCGACTACATGCTGTTCCGCGATGCGGGCGTGAGACGAATTGTTCAAAATGTCGGTGGCATCGCAAACCTCACGGCGATCCCCGCAGGTGCCGCCGCCAGCGAGGTGATCGCCTTCGATACCGGCCCGGGCAACATGGTGATCGATGCCGTCACTGAGAAGCTCTTCGGTCTGCCGTTCGATCGGGGGGGAAGGATCGCAGCTTCGGGGAAGGTCTTGCACTCCGCTGTCGATGAAATAATGCAATACAGTTTTTTTCGCAGAAAGCCTCCCAAGACTGCGGGCCGCGAAGAATTCGGGCGGGAGTTCGTTCGCGAATTTCTGCGACATTGCGGACGCTGCCAGAAACAGGACGTGGTCGCTACCGCGACAGCGCTTACCGTCCGGTCGATCGCAGATTCGGTGAAACGGTATGTCCCGCAAAAAGCAAACGCCGCACCGGGAAAAGGATTCCACGAACTGATTCTTTCCGGAGGAGGAGCGAAGAACACTACACTGGTCGAAATGTTGAAGACTGAACTTGCGCCCCTCGGATTGCGCCTGCGATTGTCCGACGAATTTGGCCTGCCCTCGGCGGCGAAAGAAGCTGTGGCTTTTGCCGTTATGGCGCATGAGACCTGGCACAGGCGCCCGTCCAACGTTCCCTCGGCGACTGGAGCCAAGCGGGCAGTCGTGCTAGGCAAGATTTCGTATCCATAAACTTGTAAGCTGAAACTTGCAAGCTGACATCATTGAGCCTATGCCGATTTACATCTCCTTGCTTCGCGGAATTAACGTGGGCGGGCACAAGCGAATTAAGATGGAGCTGCTCCGAACATCGTTTGAGAAGCTGGGATTCGAGCAGGTGCAGACCTACATTCAGAGTGGTAATGTGATCTTCAAGTCTGCCGAACTCTCTCCGTCGAAGTTGTCCAAACGAATCGAAGAAACAATGCTTAGCGATTTTGGATTTCCGGTCTCCGTCGTCACGAGAACCGTCGGCGAAATGGCCGAGACAGTCGGCAATAATCCATTCTTGAAAGAGCGCGACATCGATCTGGAAAAGCTGCACGTCATGTTTTTATCAGATGCCCCGGCGGCTGCCGCTTTAAAGAAGGTAGCGGAGCTGGTCGCAGCGCCCGACCAGTCCCGCTGTCTGGGCAAAGCGATCTACCTCTACCTTCCGAACGGAGCTGCAGGGAGCAACTTGATGAAAAGCCCTCTTGACCGGCTTCTGTCGGTTGTCACCACGACCCGCAACTGGAGAACCGTGAACGCTATTCATCAGATGTGCCAGGAATGCCGCTGATGGGCCGCCGATTTTCCGTGGCTTTCGCACTTCTCGCTGTGTCAATTGCGCCGTTGCTTTCCTGCTCCAACAAGCCCGACCCGAACACGCTAGTGATGCTGATCGAATCGAGTCCCACAAATCTTGATCCCAGAATTGGGGTCGACGCGCAGTCGGAGCGCATCGACAATCTGATCTTCGACGACCTTCTGTCGCGCGGCGACAACCTTGATGTAGCCCCGGGACTGGCTGAGCGTTGGGAAATTCCCAATCCGCAGACCTACATCTTTCACCTGCATCACGGCGTGAAGTTTCATGACGGCCGGCCACTCACCTCGCGCGATGTGAAGTGGACCTTCGATTCCCTGCTCCAGGGGAAAGTGCGCAGCACCAAGTCGGCGGTGTACCGGTTCGTCGATCACCTAGAGACGCCGGATGACTACACCATCGTCTTCCACATGAAGGAACCCTCGGCAACATTGCTGTGGAACCTCTCGGATGGCGCCATCGGCGTGGTTCCCTACGGCAGCGAGACAGAAGTGACCGCGCGTCCGATTGGTTCCGGACCATTCAGGTTTGTCAGCGGAGAGACAGACAAAGAAGTCGTTGTCGAACGCAATGACGATTACTGGGGCGACAAGCCTAAACTCGCTCGCGTGCGCTTCGCCGTGGTTCCTGACGCCACCACGCGTGCGCTCGAGCTTCGCAAGGGCAGCGCCGACGCCGCCATCAACGCGCTTACGCCCGATACCGTACTTACGCTGGAACGCGAACCATCGCTCGCGGTTGAGCGCGCTCCCGGAACTGTTCTTGCCTATCTTGGATTCAATCTGCGCGATCCCATTCTGAAGGACGTGCGCGTGCGCCAGGCCGTCGGTTATGCTCTCGACCGAGGGCCGATGATCGAGTATCTGTGGCGTGGCGCGGCGCAACCTGCGCGCAGCATTCTTCCACCTCAGAGTTGGGCCTACAACGGCGATGTTCTGCCGTATAACCACGACCCCGACAAGGCGCGTGCTTTGCTGGATGCGGCGGGGTATCCGCTCGTGAATGGCGTGCGCTTTCATATCGCTATGAAGACGTCCACGGATGAGAACACTCGGCTGATGGTCGCCGTGATGCAGCAGCAGTTGCGTGAGGTAGGGATTGTGCTCGACATTCGCAGCTTCGAGTTCGCCACGTTTTTCGCCGACGTAACTCACGGCGCGTTTCAACTTTATGGGCTGCGCTGGATTGGGGGCAACGAGGATCCCGATATTTTCGAATATGCCTTCCATTCGGCGAAGTTCCCGCCGAACGGTGCCAACCG
Organism: Acidobacteriaceae bacterium; assembly: GCA_030838305.1. Lineage (GTDB taxonomy): Bacteria > Acidobacteriota > Terriglobia > Terriglobales > Acidobacteriaceae > Sulfotelmatobacter. The sequence continues at coordinate 844 of JAUTWY010000235.1, read as the reverse complement.
TGGCTTCTATTCGAATCAGAGAGTGGATACCTTGATTGATCAGGCACGCCGTGAGGTCGATCCACACACGCGTAAGCTGATCTATGCTGAGGTGCAGCGCATTCTGGCCGAGGAACTGCCATCCATCAACTTGTGGTACTTGGATAACGTTCTTGTGCACAACAAACGCGTGCACAATCTCCAGTTGAATCCGGCGGGCAACTACGATTTCCTGAGGACGGCGGAGCTAGCGAAACCCTGAGAAAAGCCTTCTTCGCGGAGTGCGCGGTGAACGGTCGCGGAGATCGCCGAGTGTTACCATCAGAGCATACGCAACGGCGAAAGCCGTCGCTGCTCCTATGCGGATCCTCTTCATCGGCGATATTTTTGGACGACCCGGACGGGGCATCGTCAAGGACCGGCTGCCCGGAATTGTCCGCGATCAAGCCATCGACCTCGTCATTGCCAATGGCGAAAACTCTGCGGCGGGATTTGGTATTACGCCCGCTCTGGCCGAGGAGTTGTTCGAGCTGAATATCGACGTCATCACCACCGGCAACCACGTCTGGGACAAGCGCGAAATTCTTGACTACTTCCAGATGGTCGAGGGCAATGGCCACGGTCCGCAACGGCGTCTTCTTCGTCCAGCGAACTATCCCTCAGACATGCCCGGCTGGGGCGTGTATCAAGGTCACAAAGCAAGAGTTCCCTACGCCGTAATCAATCTGCAGGGGCGCGTTTTCATGGCGTCAAACGACGACCCGTTTCGCACCGCCGACCAGCTCTTGCAGAAGATTGAGGCCAAGATTGTTTTCGTGGACTTCCACGCCGAAGCTACTTCCGAGAAAATTTCTCTCGGCTGGTA
>JAUTWY010000230.1 GCA_030838305.1 Acidobacteriaceae bacterium | reverse complement strand
CTCGAAGCCCTCGGCTATGACTCCAAATTCGATCGCTCCATGAGCCTGTGGGCGAACTTCGCGCTTGGCTTCACCTACCTGTCGCCGGTGGTTGGCGTCTACACGGTTTTCGCCTTTGCCATCGCCACCGGCGGTCCACCCATGTTCTGGAGCTATTTGTTTGTTGGGCTGGGGCAGCTGTTGGTAGCCTTGGTGTTCGGAGAGATTGTCTCCCAGTTTCCCATTGCCGGCGGTCTTTATCCTTGGGCCCGGCGGCTCGTGGGAAAGCGTTGGGCCTGGATGGCGGGGTGGGTCTACCTGTGGGCCTTATGTACCACCATTGCGGCGGTGGCCGTGGGAGGAGCTCCTTACGTAGCTCAGCTTCTCGGCATCCACGTGAATCAAGGTGGAGAAGTCGCGATTGCAGTCGCCATGATCATCGCGACAACGGCCCTAAACGTCAGCGGCACAAAGCTTCTGGCTCGGGTCGCTATGTTCGGGTTCATTTGCGAATTGCTGGGCGCGGTCGTGGTGGGCAGCTATCTGCTGCTCGTGGCTCGTCACCAGAGCTTCGGGGTGCTCTTCCAAACTTTCGGCCTCGGTAGCAATGGACATTACTTGCCCGCGTTTCTGGCGTCGAGCGTCGCCGCCATGTTCTGTTACTACGGTTTTGAAGCCTGTGGGGACGTCGCCGAGGAAACCCCGGACGCCAGCCGCGCCATTCCCAAGGCAATGCGCATGACCATCTATATTGGCGGCTTCGCCGCCATGCTGGTTTGCCTCGCCCTGGTCTTGGCGGTGCCCGATTTGAACGCCGTGTTGTCCGGCAAGGATGCGGATCCAGTGACAACCACCCTGCGCGCAGCCGTGGGCCCGGTCGGGTTGCGGGCCGTCATTGCGGTTGTGATGGTTTCATTTTTCTCCTGCCTCATCAGCCTGGAGGCGGCTACCAGCCGCCTCTTGTTCAGCTATGGCCGCGATCGCATGATCTTCGGCAGCGCCCAGCTCAGCACGCTTTCCAAACGCACTCGGGTGCCGGTCATCGCCCTGCTGGTTGCCGGGACGGTGCCGGCATTCATTGCGATTGCAGGATTGTTTCTTGAGGAAATGATTAAGACCATTATCGTGTTCGGGTCCGCCGGAATCTACATTGCCTTCCAGATGATTGTCCTGGGAGCGCTGGTCGCACGCGCGAAGGGTTGGAAACCAAGCGGAGCGTTTCGTTTGGGCGTCTGGGCGTGGCCCGTCAACCTGGCGGCGCTTACCTACGGCGTCCTGGCCATCGTCAATATGGTATGGCCACGCACCCCTCAGGACCCTTGGTATCGTAACTACGGAATGATTGTGGGCGCGGCGGTCGTGCTCGCCACCGGCCTGTTCTATGCCGTCTTGTTTCGGCCCTATGATCGCCTCGATGCTCCCGAGGGCGATGCTCACCTTGCCCACCTGGACGTGCCGCTGATATCCGAGAGCAACCTCGACTAAAGTACTGCGCTCACGTCCACGGGACCGGGTTATCTTGCTGGTGTGCCGATGTCACCGCGCCGCAACTCAAAACGTCGGCGGCGTGTTTACCCACAGTAGCCATGCTTCCGCGCCCCCGGGATTTTTCCAGTGGTGCGGAGTTGTGCTCTCAAAATAAAAACTGTCACCAGCTTTGAGGCGGTATTCCTTGTTCTCCAGCGTGATCATCAGGGCGCCACGCAATATATAAAGGAACTCTTCGCCCTCGTGCGAGTAAGAATCGCCGCTGCCCGCTCCCGGCGCGACACGAAACAAATGCGGCTCCATCACCGTATTTCCCCACGCCAGCAGTTCCATGCGAACCCCGGGGCCGGCTTCCAGAACCTTTCTTTGGGCTGGCTGCACCTGCCGGCTGCTGGCTCCCGTCGCATCGAAAAAATCCAGGATGTTGGTTTTGTAAAATCGCGCCAGCTTGCGCAGTGTTCCTACCGATCCGCTCATCTGCGAACGCTCCAGCGCGCTCAAAAAACCTACCGAGATGCCAACGGTTTTTGCGACTTGCGCCAGCGACAGCTTGCGTTTCGAACGCAACTGCCTTAAATGCGAACCAATCGCCAGAGCACTTCCATCCGCCGCTGGACGCGCCCGCCCCTCCCGGCGCAGCAGTTCCACGATCGCCGCTGCATTCAATCCGCGCACCTTCCGCAGAAACCGCGCCCGCTTCAGCAATTTCACGTCATCGGCCGTATACAGCCGGTACTTGCTCTCGGTGCGTCGCGGACGCGTCAGCCCAAGGTTCTCCCATGTCCGGATCACGGACGGCGAAACCCCTACCCGCCGCGCCACATCTCCGATCTTCAAGTAGGGCTTACCGTTGGAAGTACTCATCATTCACCAGAACATCGCTCACCACAACCTTATGCGCTAGAACCAGAGATGAAAGTTTTCTATTACAAGGAACACATTTTTTCTTCTTGACAGTATGCGTCCCCCTTCTCTAACCTTGCGGGATTATAGCAAGGTTGTGGCTGCACACAAGCCGTCGTATTTCAAAAACAAATCTCTCCCAGGATGCCCGGAGGTTTTATGCCGTCAGTGCGAGCCCGCCGTACCGCCGTTTGCCTTGTCGCCGTTCTCTTTCTTCTACTTCCCGCATTGCTTCCAGCCCAGGGCACTGCCGGCCGCATCCTCGGCCGCGTGGCCGATCCTTCAGGCGCCGTGCTGGCGAACGTGAAAGTGACTCTGGTCAACGAAGCCACCAACGTGAGTCGCGATACGACGACAAATTCAGGCGGCGACTATGACTTAGTCGAAGTGCCGGTTGGGGCCTACCGCCTCGAGTTCAACTTGACCGGCTTCAAGAAGAACATCCGCCGCGGCGTCTCGCTCGACATCAATCAGGTGATCACGCTCAACATGACCATGCAGGTGGGCGCGGCGCAGGAAGTCGTCGACGTCACCTCCGAAGCCCCGTTGGTTGAAACCACAAGCACGCAGCTAGGCGCCGTAGTTGGCGAGCGGGCCGTCAGCGAACTTCCCCTCAACTCTCGCGACACCTATCAGTTGCTTCAGTTGCAGCCAGGCGTCATGTCCACCGTCGGATCCAGCAATTCGATCGTCTATGGGAGCGGCAATGCTGGCGCGGTCTCTGTGAACGGGGGACGAGGCCGTTCTAACAACTTTAGCGTCAACGGCGGAGATGCCAACGACCAGTTCGTCAATCTGCCTACCGTGCAGCCGAGCCCCGACAGTATCCAAGAATTTCGCGTTCTGACCAACACCTTCGATGCCGAATACGGTCGCAACTCCGGCTCTGTGGTCAACGTAGTAACCAAGTCGGGAACCAACAGCCTTCACGGGAACATGTATGAGTTTTTCCGGAACACCGTGCTGAACGCCAATCCTTACTGCTTCACGGCCGTACAGGGGATTCCCTGTGACAAACCAAAATTCAACCAAAACCAGTTTGGCGGAACATTTGGCGGGCCCATCAAGAAAGACCGGACGTTCTTCTTCACTTCCTACGAAGGTCGACGCATCCGTCAAGGAATCCCGTCGCCACTCGTATTCGTCCCCTCAGCGAGTGAGCGTCC
>JAUTWY010000225.1 GCA_030838305.1 Acidobacteriaceae bacterium | reverse complement strand
CGACCTGCCGCAGGCTAGGAGTTTTGCAACCGCCTTCTGCAAGCAGTGCGGCAGCCCGATGCCGCATCTTACCCGCAGCGGACGTGAGGCGATCATTCACGCAGGCGCCTTCGACGACTCACTTGGTATCACACCCGACCGCCACGTGCATTGGGCGTCTCGGGCTGACTGGTATCGCCATGGCGAAGAGCTGCTTGTGGAGGAATGAACAAATCCAGTGGGAGACCGAAGGCGCACACAACAACCATCTCCGCAGTAGCCGATGGTCGTTTTGAGTCAAATTCGGAAGTCCGGGCGCTCAACTGGGCAGTCCGCTTTACCCCTCAAGAACAGACATCGTCAGCCCGGCCTGTCTGGTCTGAAAGTGCCATCAGACATGTAATTATTCGACTACGTCATCGCTGCGGGGCAAAAACCACAAGGAGTGGCTGGATGCACATACTATTGAAGGCTCTGGCGGCTAATGTGATCATGATCTATTCGCCTTTGCGTCGTGAAGGGCGCAAGCCTGATTCCATGATCACCATCGAATCGCTCGTCGACCGTCACCGTCGTCGACAAAAAAAGCCACCGGTTGGAATCGGTGGCTTCTTCCTCGTTGAGCGTTATGGGTTTCTGACCCATTCTAGTTGCGCATCCTTAGCATCATCCGAAACCGGCCGCTGTCTCGTTTTGCTCATTCACGTCGATCTATTTTTCCCGACCCGCGACGTCGCCCGCCCTACCCTCGCCATCGGACACGCCGTACAGCGCACACGGACGCGCTGTCGCGCGCGGCGGGTTGCCTTGCACCACGGTCCGCGCTTTGATGAGGTATGCCCGGACTTACTCGCCGCCGATCCGCAGAGCACCAACCGGAATGCTGGCACATTTATTACGGCGATGTTCATGTCGGGACGATTGCCGAGCGCGTCGGGAATCCGCACGACACCGATCCGTGGGAATTGAACTGCGGCTTCTATCCGGCTCGCATCCGAGTGAACAGCAGTCCGACACCGCCGCGACCTTCGACGAGGCCCGCGCCTATTCGAACGCGCATGGCGGCTGTTTTTATCGAAGCGCACCGAGGCCGATTTTTCAGGCATTGCGCCTACAGCGCGATTGGACCGCGAGAAAATATGCGCTGTCGGATGCTGGCAAGCGGCTTGAGCCGCCGAGCTATGGACCGGGCAGGCCAGGCGCATGCGAATTCCGCAAGTGTTCCCGCGGCGAGGTATTCGACATGCACCGAGGCGGCCTATTGAAGCGTCCAGACGTACCCGATGACGCAAAGGACCAGCAATAGGGCGACGATCCAATGCCAGCGTGACGAAAATTCATCGGTCATTTTTGGTTGCTCTGTTGTCTTTCAGCAACCTAACCGTTTACTAGTGAAATGCAACTGAGGCGGCCGCCTCTTTGCTTTCGATTTCCACCGCCCGCGCGATGAATTTGTCGGCCAATTTTCGTAGCTCTACTTGCGTGTCAGCATCCCTGATATCATTAGCCAGCTCACGACATGCGTCGGCCTGACCTCGCAGATAGACGGAACGTCGGGACATGGGCGGCTCCGGGCGGCCTTACTCGTGAAGCTCGGCTATAACGCGAAGGCTCAAAAGAGGCTTACGGGCCTCGTCTGCAACTTCCATCCGCCATTCCGAACCAGCTTCAATTGGATAGCTTAAATCGCGGAGTATTTCGCCAGTGGATTTGATCGCTTCTAGCTGAACCGCGCCTTTGTCGGGGAATTCGAGTGCGTCGCTGTGGTCAGACGTCCGGTCGCCGTGACGGATCATAAAAAAGTATCTCGGCATATTTCTCCAGCCCTTCCAGTCCCTTGCCACCACGCTCGGTAATGAAGCGAACAGTGCATAGTTGCTTGTCGATTCGCTGATCAATAACGATCACTTTTCAAAATAAACCAACATGGTGGCGCGTTGCGTCAACGGCAGCCGCCGTCTGCGATAGCGACAATAGTTCAGATTCACTAACGACCTCGCGCAGCCGGCGGGCGAGATCGGCCTCGCGATAGGGCTTGGTAAGAACGATGAAAACGTCATCAATGACATGATTCCCCCGCGATTTGGCCGGAGGATTCGATGACGGTGCGCAGTTAAGTGCAGCCGGCGCACGATCCGATGGACGATTTGAGGACCGGATTCCTGCCGAGGGTCAAAAAAGATGCGGCGCTTTCGCAGGATCGCATTGCGAAGGATGGTAACCCGCTTCCGGGCACGCTCGATCGAATCAAGCGTATCGCCCAGCCTTTCGGGAGCCGGCGGAATTTGTGGCTTTGCGGAAATCAGCGGTGCGGCGGCGGCGATCGAGGACGCGGCCATCGCCGCTTGCCGATTCCGGTCCCGGCGATGAAAGGACCTTGCGCTCGACGGTCTGCTCTTTCATGCCAAGAACTGCGGAAAGGCCATGGCTCGGTCTCCTCAGCTAACATAGCAGCGCAAGCCTCGATCTCCTGTGCAGTTGTAAGGTGACGATATTTAGCCCCGCATTTTTATTTAGCCACGCATTTTTCAAAAGCGAGCAATATTGCTCAATAAGCATGGGGCCGGGCAGACGGTTAGCGGCCTTGTCGTCAAGCTGTACGCTTGGCCTTCTAGCGGAATCGATGGAGCCGATCGTATGATTCACCGGGGTGTAGAATATACCGTCGCAGTCAGTCTTGAACCGGATGTTTGGCAATGGTGGTTCCAGATTGGCAATATTGTCAGTACCGGCAAAACGAAAACAAAGCTGTCCGAGATGGCCGCTCGCCGCACCCAAATGAAGATTAATGTCGCGCTTAGAAGGATTGAGGTTCCAATTTCCTTTACTGGCTAGAAGCCGCAAGCTCGGTTCTATATGCCCGGATGCCGACATTCGCCTTCCATGCAAGCCAAAGCAAGTCGTCCGAAAGCTCCGCCTTACAGAAGGTGTGTGAGAGCAGCGAACATGCCTGGCAAACTGCTGCCGCGCTCTGCGCCGATATGGCCCGGGATATTGTTGCCAATCTCACGCCCGATTCCGAATGGCGAATAGACGTGCGTGACGAGATCGGAAAGGCGCTTTTCAGCTTTCGGATAGTAGCCGAGACGCCCACGTAAGGCCGCCTCAAGTCGCGTGATGTAGCGGCGGCCCGATAACTCGGCGACCGAACTCATGCGCGCTGGGACTGCCCGGCGCTCCAGAGCATGAGGATTAGTTCACACTCACCGTCCCCAAAAGGGCCGCTGCTTTGAGCGCGGCTGGATTTCGCTCGCCTTTTGCAGCACATGCGAGAATGTAAGATGCGATCTCAACTTTCCTCGACGATGTGCGCTTCACTTCGGGGAGCGATGCCGTGACATCGTTAAGAACCAGCTTCATCAATTCGATTAGCTCGGGCTGAAAAACTGCTCCTGCTGGCTTCACGGTCGCCTCCTTGGGTAAGTGACCTTGAACGGGCATCTACGTCCCACCATTTCGAAGAGAGCAACGTCCAAATTATACCTTGCCAATTTCTCACTGCTGCCGATCCTCGCTGCCATATGGCGCCGAGTAGCCAAGGTGAGAAAGGCTTCTGATAATTCTCCAAAGGGATGCGACCGACGATGCGCCCGCCCTCGTAGATGTCCATGGCGCAGCCCTCATATTGCTGGCTGCTGCCCTGCATCATCTCCCGGATCACCTGTTCGCCAAAGGCAAATGCTTCGTCGTCATCGGATAACTCGATTTGACCGGTTACTTCGCGGCCACTGCCATCGTTGTTATCAAAAATGAATACGTAATTCCGCACGAATCAGCAATCTCGTCATTTGCGACAATTGCCGTGGAGTACATCGTGCGGGTTACTCCTGGCTGATCAGTATTGACCACTTCATTCACTTGTCCCCAGTTAATTCCTCGGAAATTTGGAAAGTGAGCAATATTGAGCAGCGTTCCAGACAGCCAAAGGCGCATGCTGCTGATATCACCGCGCTGCCCTCGGCTTATTTCGGTGACAGAGAGTGTTGTGCTCCCGTCTGACGCCAATTTGGCTTGTGCCAAAGGGAAGGTTCGGATGGGAATTGCAGCGAAGAGCGCGTTTGACGTCCAGGACTTTCTCGCGAAGGTGGGCGCGGGCAAGGCGATCCTTAAATTGCAAAAGAACCAAACTGTATTTACGCAGGGCGACACCGCCGAAGCGGTCTATTACATTCAACAGGGCAAGATCAAGCTCACGGTGATATCCCAGCATGATAAGGAGGCCGTGGTCGGGATTTTGGGACCCGGCCAGTTCTTTGGCGAAGGCTGCATGAACGGGCACCCGCTGCGCATCTCGACCACCACCGCCATCGAAGACTGCGTCGTCACCTCAATTACAAAACAGGCCATGAAGGCCACGCTTCACGACCAGCCTGCGTTTTCAGTGATGTTCGTGGCGTATCTTCTGACCCGGAACAGCCGGATCGAAGAAGACCTGATCGACCAACTTTTCAATTCAAGTGAGCGGCGACTTGCACGCATGCTGCTGCTGCTCGCGCATTTCGGTAAGGAAGGCACCTCGCAGCAAATCACCCCGAATATCAGCCAGGAGACACTGGCGGAGATGATTGGGACCACAAGGTCGCGCGTTAGTCAGTTCATGAACAAGTTCCGCAAGCTCGGCCTTATCAGCTACAACGGCCACATCGAAGTCAACAGTGCGCTGCTCGACGCCGTGCTGCA
>JAUTWY010000202.1 GCA_030838305.1 Acidobacteriaceae bacterium | reverse complement strand
ACCGATGCGCTTGCGGCTGGTGGCGGTGAGGCAAAGCGTGCCTTCGAGGCGATGATGACGATGAAGAAGATCGACATCGCCGCCATCGAGGCAGCGCGGCGAGGCTGACGTGAACACGCCGACACGTTTCGTTTTAGGCCGTCCATGACCGGTTGTATCCAGGTCGGCGTAAACAAGAATTAGTCCGCAGAGGGGTACCCGATGAAGCGCACGTGGACGATCATAGGGGTAGGCGACGTGCCGGGCAGCTTCAAATGGTACCAGGCGCTGTTCGGTCAGCCGGCTACCCTTCCTGCCCATGATTACTTTGGGCAAATCCTCGATTCAGATGGAACTGTCTTGCTCTGCCTCCACGTGTGGGGCGCCCACGAGCATCCCTCATTGAGGAGCCCCGATCACGGGACACCCGGCAACGGGCTCCTGTTGTTCTTCCGTGTCGATGATTTCGACCTGGCGCTTCAAAGGGCATGCTCTCTTGTTACTCGGCTCGAAGAGCAGCCACACGTGAATCCGAACACTCAAACCAGGGAGTTCTCGCTCCGAGATCCCGACGGATATTACGTTACGATCAGTGCACTCTCTGCGACCTGACAAGGCGCTGCAGCTGGCAAGCGCTGGCCGGGGCCACATGGGGCAGTGCCGCCCGACCTCGCTCCCCTCGCCGGGCCGCTCTTGCCGTCTGATCGCCCATTCCAATAGGGAACGTATCGCGGAGTTTCGATTATTCTGATGGTGTCACGGGCAAACCGGAAGCTGGCCGACTCCAGTCCGCGGTCGCAATGTCCAGTTTGACCATCTTGGAATTAGCGGTGGGCGCATCCGGGCCAACAACAGGGGCGTCGTTTTCCGTCCTTAAGGCTTGAACAGCCCCACTCGATCCGGCGGCTTCTAGTTTCTGCTTTTTTAGCTGACTCAATCCAACATATCCACTCGTTGCGTGCGAGCGGTGTAATATCCTCCCATGCTGTTAACGCTTGCGGGTCGGATGTAAGTGTTTTTTTTAAATCTGCGGGCACTTCGTGTACCACACCGCTAGAAATCTTTTTTTTCGACATAGATAAGCTCGCCTTTCGTAAGCCCCAGCGGCGCGAGGATCTCTTGCTGAGCAAAGGATGAGTCGTTCGGCCATTTGGAGAATAGTCTCAGACCTCCTGAAGTCATGGAATTTGGCTGAGCTTGTGGGGCAGGATGGAATCCTGCGGCCGATTGGCAATCGGCCTCTTGCCATGCAGTGCAACCTACAAGAAGGCCGATTAGCAATCGGCCGCAGGATCCTGTGACATAGTAAGTTACCTCATCAACTCTCTGAAAATAGTGGAGCGCTCTCCTCCGCCGGTGGTGTTGGCGGGCGCCTACGCCTGCGAAAGCTGTCGATCGCCTGGTGAACTGCCGGTGAGTTCAATGCGTCAGGCGGTATCTCCCAGGGTGCACTGGGTACGACTTGCGTTGCCGGAAGCACCTTCTGCTCGATCATGCGTCTGACGTTCAACTCGCTGACCCCTAATCGGGCCGCGGCCTGCTGCAACGTCACTGTCCGATTTTCTGCCTTGCTCACCTCGTTCGGCATCTCATGATGGCGGCGCAAGCCGTAAACCCGCTGCGCATTCCAACCGTTGCCCGCTCCGGTTCGCAGGCTTAGCCGATTCAGGGTAGCGGCGATCTCTCCGTCTGCGAATTTGCCGCACATCCGCCGAACCACCTCGATCGCTTCCATGCCCGTCGCCTGTCCCGGTTGCCCCCTGCCACGCTTGCTTACCCGCAGCTCCGAGTGTCGCCCACCAGCCCAGTGAATCAGCAGCTCAATCTCCTTCTTCTCCTCGTCCACATCCACCACTAATTCCTCCACCAGGATACGCACGATTCTCTGCTTGAGACCAGCCTCTGTCCCTGGCGAGTTCCACACCGCCGGAAGATCCTGCGCCAAACTCAGCAGTATTTCTTTATCCGGAATCGCCGGCATCTTCGTTCCCACATCGAAGTCGCGCAGCCGAGCTTCCAGTTCCTGCGCCTTTTTCAAAGCCGCATTCCACCGCGCCTCCAGTTCCGCCGCCACCAGACGATTGTCAGGGTCCACCGCCTCATAGCGTCGCGCCGAGAGCTTGGCTTCATAACGAGCTTGCTCCAGTTCCAACTCCACCGCCCGCCGCTGGTCCTGCCAGTGCCTGCGCATTTTCTCCGCCGCCTCCACTGCCGCCTCCACCGCGTTGCCGCCGATGGCACGCAACACTTCGCCGGCCACAGCACGATCGACCCGCAGACCGCTGAACGATACGCACCGTGGGTCTCCCTGCTTCATGTGCGCTCCTTTGCACTGGTATCGCAGCACCATCCCCTGGCTCCCGCTGTAGGAGACATACAGCATTCGCCCGCACCGCCGGCAGCGCAACAGGCCGCTCAGCAGCGCCCGCCCGCCACGGCCGGCTTTGGCCTCCATCCGCGATTTCATGTGAACGTTGGCTGCCATCCGGGTTTGGTTGCGTTCGTACTGCTCCCAAGAAATGTACCCGCAATGATGGTCCGGAATCAAGACCGTCCATTCGGCGCGGGGTTTCTTGTGCCCCTCCGTCTTGCGCGCCCGTCCCTCGATCACGCTCGTTCTGGTTTTGGTTTTTCCGAAAGCGTAGGCTCCGCCATAGATGGGATTGGACAGCAATCTCAGCAGCGCGCTGTAGACTGCCGGGCCCCACATCGTTCGCCCCTCAGGCTGATCCCGGCTTCTCATCGGCAGCAGGATACCCTCACGCCGAAACCAAAGGAGCACTTGACGCACACTGCCTAGTTCGCTCATCTTCGAGAACACCATCGCCAGCGCCTGCTGCACCCGCAGATCTTCCTTCTCGATTCTGCCTTCGGCCGTCCACACATAGCCCACCGGCAAGCCGAATTGCAACTCGCCGCGCTGGGCCTTCTGCCGAATCGCCGCCGATGACCGTTGGCGCAGCAGGTTCATCTCGAACTCGCTCATGGTTCCCTTCAGCCCCAGCAGAAGGCGGTCGTTCAGCAGGCTTGGATCGTAGACCCCATCCGGATCCACAATCACCGTTTCGGTCATGCCGCACCACTCGATCAGGTAATGCCATTCTCGACCGTTGCGTGCCAGGCGCGAGGCTTCGAGGCAGAAGACCGCTCCGACCGCACCCGCGCATACCGCGCCCACCAGTTGTTGGAATCCGGCGCGCTCGACCAGTCCCGATCCGGAGCGTCCCAGATCTTCGTCGATTACCGAGACGCGCTGGAAACCCAACTGGCGCGCCTGATCCTCCAGGGCATACTGCCGGCGCCGACCCTCCTGATGATGTAGCACCTGGCCCGGCGTCGACTGGCGAATATAAACAATCGCTCCGCGCTCCAATCGTTCAGCGGTCAGCTTGGGATTCATCGTTTCCTCCTTCCGCCGCGGCGGGCGCGCTGGCGGCGCTCAACAGCAATTCGATCAGAGCTTGAATCAGTTCCTGGCCCTTGCCCGCCGGCAGCGCGATCGGCGCCGGATCCTGCAAGGGAAGGTTGAGTTGTGCGAATGGAGACTTCGGCTGAGACTTCATTCCGGCCCTCCTTGGGCTGTAGCTTCAGCGAAGCCTTATCGCATTCCGGGTCAGAGGGCAAGCCGCTCAGCAGATCGCGGAGTTCGACCAACGCATCGCTGGCGATCAGCGGGGGACCGATCACCAACGCGGCACAGGTGGCATTGAGCATCCACTCAGGCAACGCGCACGCAGCCCCGCTGTCCAACTGGACGAAGACCTGTTCACCGTTTGGAAATCTCTGACGTCTCCGAACCGGCAGGCTCTGTCCGTACAGCGGGTGCCAACGATAGTAGACCGTGACTATTTCAAACTGAGAAAAAAGATGTGCATTATGTGATGGGCTCGCAGGATTCCATCCTGCCCCACAAGGCGGCAGAGCCGCAATAGCCCGCCTGAAAATCGTCTCGGCGCGCGGAGAAACTGATGGATAGTAGTACAAAACTCGCAGTACCGCGGCCGTGATATACTCGCCGATCATGCGCGGGCTGGCTTTGCTCGGGATGTTGCCGATTTTCCTTCAACCCGCTTTCCCCATGCCCGACGCCGTCGCGGGCAGGAAGCTGTTCGCCGCTCATTGCGCGGCGTGCCATGGACAGCAGGGCCAAGGGGGACGCGGCGCCAAGCTCACAACCCTCACCCGGGCCTCCGACGACGATTCGCTGGTCAACATCATCCGAAAGGGCATCCAAGGTACGGAAATGCCGCCGGCTCCGCTGAGCGACGACGAAGTTCGCGATGTTGCCGCCTTCGTGCGTAGTCTGGGGCGCGGCTCCGGCATTCCAACGTCCGCGAACGGCACGCGAGGGGCACAGATCTACTCCAAAGCTGGTTGCGCCAGTTGCCACACGATCGGCGCGGAAGGCGGGGTCCTCGGACCGGACCTATCCCACATCGGCGCCCGCCGCCACCCCGACTATCTGCGCCGGGCGCTGCTGGATCCCGAGGCGGACATCCCCGAGAGTTTCGGCGACTATCGCTGGTACACGGTAATCCCCGACAACTTCCTGCAGGTGCGCGTCACTACCCTGGACGACCGCGCCATCACCGGAGCCCGCGTTAATGAGGATGCTTTTTCAATTCAGCTTCGCAACGTTTCCGGGCGGGTTTACTCTTTCTGGAAAGAT
>JAUTWY010000187.1 GCA_030838305.1 Acidobacteriaceae bacterium | reverse complement strand
CTCCCTTCCTATTTGGTCTTGCTCCGTGTGTGGTTTGCCCTGCCCGCTGCATTGCTGCCGCGGCGGTGCGCTCTTACCGCACCTTTTCACCCTTACCCGCATCCGTGAAGACGCGGGCGGTATATTTTCTGTGGCACTTTCCGTCGGACGGGCTTGAACCCGGCCTCCCGGACGTTATCCGGCACACTGCTCTGTGGAGTTCGGACTTTCCTCTCCCCGCGTCCGAAGACACGGAAAGCGACCGTCCGGTCCAGCTGCCAACTCGATCATTATATATGGCGCGGGCGTCCGGCCCTCGGCAATCGGGCTTCCGTCCCCAAGGTTTTCCAGGGAAACGCTGCGCTGGTTCATACGCGTCTCAAGAACTCGGTTACTGGTAGACTTATCGGCTAATGGGCTGCGATGAAATGCCGTTTCTTGCCGAAGCCCGCCCCCATGAACATCGCCGAAGCCTTTCGAATCGCGCTGCAGTCGCTGTGGGTGAATAAGTTGCGCTCCGTGCTGACACTGCTTGGCGTCGTCATCGGAGTTGCGGCCGTAATCGCGGTTGTCACCTTTGTCTCCGGCATCAACGATTATGTGGCGCAGAAGATATTCAATCTGGGCGCCGACGTTTTCTTCATCTTCAAAGTCTCTCCTGCGGTCACCAATGTGGATCACTTCCTGGAGGCTGAGAAACGCAAAGACCTGACCATCGAGGACTACCAGGCCGTCGCCGACGCCTGCCGGCACTGCGAACTGGTGGGCGCGTCGACCCGCAACGAAACCGGCCATGTGAAGTACGCGGAACAATCCATTAGCGATACCCTGGTGCGCGGCATCACTCCTTCGGTGGCTACGATCCTCGATACCGATTTGAGTTCCGGCCGAATGCTCAACGAAACTGACGTGAGCAATCGATCTCCAGTGGTCGTGATCGGTAACGACATCGTGGAACATCTCATGCCCGGCATCGATCCCCTGGGCAAGGAAATCCGCCTCGATGGCTGGACCTATCAAGTCATCGGTGTGGCCAAGAAAAAGGGCACAACGCTGGGGCAGAGCGCCGACAATTTTGTGATGATCCCCATCACCGCCTGCCTGAAGCAATACGGGTCGCACAACAACAGCCTGCGGATTTCAGGAAAAGCGGCAAGCGCGGGCGTTCCGCTCGACGAGGCGGTCGGCGAAGCGCGTGCGGCCTTGCGCGCCAAACGCCACGATCAACCAGGCGGTGACGACAGTTTTGATATAGAAACCAATGCCAGCCTGCTCGGAATCTGGACCGACTTCAGCCAGACATTCTTTATCGCCACCATCGGCATTGCCTGCATATCGCTAGCGGTCGGCGGTATTGTCATCATGAACATCATGCTGGTGTCAGTGACAGAACGCACACGCGAGATCGGAATCCGCAAGGCCCTTGGGGCGCGGCGGGCGGACGTGCTGCTGCAGTTTCTGATCGAGTCCGTTACATTGGCGCTGGCTGGCGGCGCTCTGGGGGTTATCCTTGGCGTGGCTATCGCCCTCACCGTGACTCTGCTGATTGGAATGCCTTCGTCGATCAAGATCTGGGCCGTGGCCGCTGGATTGATTGTTTCGGCCAGTGTGGGAGTGTTCTTCGGAGTCTATCCCGCGCGCAAGGCGGCGAAGCTCGATCCGATTGTGGCTTTAAGGTTCGAAACGTAAAGAATTTGGTAAGCGGGGTAATCTAGTAATTGAGTAATTCAAAACCCGGCGGCCGGTATGGACGATCACGTCTTTGGTTTTCAATTACAGAATTCCTCAATTACCAAATTACTTAATTCCCCATGATTCGCAAAGACGAGTTCGGCGAGATTGTCCAGATGGCAACGGACACCATTCGCAGCAACAAAATGCGTTCCTCGCTGACTGTGCTGGGAATCGTGATTGGCGTCGCCATGGTCATTGGAGTTTCGTCGATCGGGCGCGGCCTCGACGACAACGTGCGGGACATGGTCTCCAGCATCGGCTCCAACGTGATTTTTGCATTTCACATTCAACCCTTCACCTTCGGCCGTCCTACGGAGGAAATGCGCACTCGCAAGGAACTGACTTACCAGGACGCGCTCGCGATCGCGGAGTTGCCGCACGTGAAGGCGGTGACCGCCGGCGTGCGGTATTTTCGGCCGGAACTGGGCGTAGGCACCTTTGCCGTGAAATACGGCGATAAGAAAATCAAGAACACGATCCTTGAGGGCGATCAGGCTGCCGCCAAGGAAGTATTCGATTTGCAGATCGCCTCCGGCCGCTGGTTCGGGGAAATAGACGAAGAGCACCGGTCTCCAGTTGTGCTGCTGGGCTCAGATACCGCTGAAGAGTTGTTTGGCAATCAGGATCCGCTGGGGAAAGAAGTCAATATCGAAGGCCAGTTGTTTACCGTGATTGGGGTTGCCAAGCGGGTGAAGTCGGTCTTTGGCGGAGGCAAGAATCCCGAAGACAACAAAGCTTTATTTCCGCTGAGCACCCTGCGTAAGCTGCATCCTGAGTTAAAGCAGCACTGGATCAGCGTCAAGGCCACGTCGCATGACGAAATGCCCAGGGCCATCGACGAAATCCGCGAACTGCTGCGGCGTCGGAGAAGGGTCCCGTCCGACAAGCCAGACAACTTCGCGGTCTTCACCTCGGATTCGATCTCCGACGTGTGGAATCAGCTGACAGGGATGCTGTTCGTGGGAGTGTTCGCAGTCTCGAGTGTGGGATTGATTGTGGGCGGCGTCGGCGTGATGAACATCATGCTGGTCAGCGTTACCGAGCGGACACGGGAGATCGGCGTTCGCAAGGCAATTGGCGCGCGCAAGCGCGACATTCTCCTGCAATTCACTCTAGAGGCCATCATTCTTACCGCGGTAGGCGGAGTCATCGGAATTCTGCTGGGCGCGCTGATCGTCGGCACCATTCCACGGTTCTGGCCTTCGCTGCCCGCCCGCATGTCGATGTTTTGGGTGATCTTCGGCTTCACTTCTGCCGCGGCAGTTGGACTGATCTTTGGCATTTACCCCGCATGGAAGGCGGCGAACTTGGATCCGATTGAGGCGCTGCGTTACGAGTAGTCTGGTCTGCGCTCGCGCATGATGCACTTCATACTCAACATAGTTCAGATCCCCGCGGTTATTGGCATCATTTCCAGTTCGCTCTACTATTTGATCTGTCTTTGGAGTGCCGTAAAGTTTCTGGGCGAGCGCGAGTCGGGCGAGGCCGCCCGCCCCACACCAGTCTTACCGCCCATCTCCCTTCTTAAACCGCTCAAAGGGATTGATCCAGAAATTTACGAGAGCTTCCGCAGCCACTGCCAGCAGGACTATCCGGAATACGAAATCATTTTTGGCGTGAGCGATCCCAACGATCCGGCGATCGAAAGCGTACGGGCGTTGCAGCGAGAATTCCCCGATCGCAGAATTCAGTTAGTAGTCAGCCCGAAAATCCTGGGAGCGAACGTGAAGGTCAGCAACCTGGCGCAGATGTTGCTGGAAGCGCGCCATGACTACCTGATGATCAACGACAGCGACATCCGCGTTGAACATGACTACTTGCGTCGAGTGACTGCGCCATTGGCTGAACGCAGAGTGGGAATGGTCACCTGCCTTTACCGCGGGGTCGCCGCCGCGACCCTGGGATCGCGTCTGGAGGCGCTGGGCATCAGCACGGATTTCTGCCCGAGCGTGTTGGCCGCGCGTCAGCTTGAGGGTATCCACTTTGGGCTGGGTTCCACGCTTGCGTTTCGTCGTGCCGAGTTGGAGCAGATCGGGGGCTTCACTTCATTCGTGGATTATCTTGCCGACGACTACGAACTCGGGAATCGCATCGCTGGGCTTGGGCTGGCCGTGGAACTGTCTGAGATTGTGGTTGAGACATATCTCCCGCCGTATAACCTGCGTGAGTTCTTTGCGCATCAACTTCGCTGGGCTCGCGGAGTCCGGGACGCACGCGCCGGCGGTTATTTGGGTTTGGTCTTCACCTTTGGGATTCCATGGGCGCTGGTTGCCCTGGCGGCAAGTCGCGCCGAGCTGTGGGCCTGGGGCGCACTGGCCTTCACATTCTTTCTTCGCCTTGCGGTTGCCCTGGTTGTGGGCCGCAATGTCCTGAAGGACCGTCAAGTATTGAAGTACTTGTGGTTGATTCCTCTGCGGGATTTGGTTGCGCTCGCAGTTTGGATTGCCAGTCTTGGTGGTCACACCGTAACTTGGCGCGGAGACCGCTTCCGGCTGAAAGATGGGAAGCTCTATCGGATCCCGCCTCAAACCACGAGCGATGTTTGACGGTCTCTTCCAGGTGTGCTGGAACGGAATTCGGACTGCAATCGAGCATCGCCCTGACTTTGTTTGCCCATTGGGTTAGCGTGAATGCCTTCTGCAAAAAGTTGTAGTCCACGTCGACCACTCGATGACCGAGCACCGTCTGGCCGGCATAGCCAGGAGACGAATAGCACCCTGGTTTCCGGACGCGCCCCATCCAGTTCCTTTGCCAGTTGTCCCCCGCTCATGTGAGGCATCACGCCATCGGTGATAGCCAGATGGATGGTTGATCCATGATTCTTGCTGACCGATACAGCGTCTAGTCAGCCGTTGCTGCCGGCTGAAAGCCAGCAGCTGCCGGGTCAGCGCGGCAGCGCGCCGCGCGGCGGAAAGAATCTCCTGAAGCCGCGCCTCGGTGCAACTTCCCGATTCGACAGAATCGAGCGCAAGCTCGGAGTAGCTGGTGATAATGGTAAGAAGGTTGCTGAAGTCGTGCGCCACGCCGCCGGCCAGCCGGCCGATGGCATCCATTTTCTGGGACTGAAGCAACTGCGCTTCGAGATGCAGCCGGTGGGTGAGATCGCGGGGTCAAAAGTATAAATCCAACGGAAACCCACAGGTCACTGTGCTGGTGTGATGTTTTGGGACTAAAGGAAAACCCCGTGCCGTCTGGTCCCCAGCGCCTGAATTTTTTTACGTTGGTTAACCAATACTGAGTTCCATCGTCTAATACGGCAAGTCGGAGGCACTCGGAACGCCGGCCCGGACTGAAACAGGGAACCCCTGCACAGTTTCCTGCGTACCAGTGAAAGAGCCACAGTGTGCCTACAGGGGGATTGGGGGATTTATGCAGATCCAGCACGGCGCGAGCGCGATGAAGCCCATCGGTAATACAGGAAATGGCCATGTGCAGGAAGTGGTGCGGCAGGCTCATGACGAATTGCGGCAACTCTTGCAACAACGCTCCGACGTGATGCGCCGGATCGGCACCATCAAACAAACCATCGCAGGCCTCGCCAATCTTTTTGGCGACGCCGTGTTGAGCGATGAATTGCTGGAATTGGTGGATCGCAAGAGCAGCGGGCGCCAGCCGGGTTTCACCAAGGCTTGCCGAATGATTCTGATGGATTCAAATCGTGCCCTGAGTGCGCGCGACGTCTGTGACCGGCTCCAGCAGAAATCCCCGCCCATGCTGGCGCGCCACAAAGATCCAATGGCTTCCGTCACAACGGTGCTCAATCGGTTGGTCGCCTATGGAGAAGCACGAGCTGTGGCGCTCGACAACGGCCGGCGCGCCTGGCAGTGGGTCGCTGATTCAGAGTCTGAGTCGGCCGGGTTGCAAGTGTCCGCCTAGAGAATCGGCAGCGGTACTATCCCGGAGGCAGAAGCATTCCCTTCTCCAGATGCCGGGTGACGTGCGCGTACGAAGCGGCGTGCGGATCGTGTGTGACCATCACGATCGTCTTGTGAAAGTCTTCATTCAAACGCTTCAGGATCTCCAGAACTTCCGTGGCCGAGTGACTGTCCAGATCGCCGGTGGGCTCATCCGCCAGTAGCAACGTTGGGTCGCTCACAATGGCCCGGGCGATCGCCACCCGTTGTTCTTGCCCTCCCGAGAGCTGTTTCGGAAGATGGTTGACCCGTTCTTCCAAGCCCACAAGTTTCAAAGCCGTCATAACGTGATCCCGCCTCTGCTGCTGATTGAGCTTGGTCAAAAGCAGCGGCAACTCCACGTTTTCAAACGCGGTCAGCACCGGAATCAGGTTGAAGGTCTGGAACACATATCCGATGTGCTCATTGCGCCAGTGCGCCGCTTGCGAATCGGTGAACTTGAAGATATTTTGGTTCTGCACCAGCAACTCGCCAGAGGTTGGCCGGTCGATGGCGGCAATCATGTTCAGCAGAGTGGTTTTGCCGGACCCCGAGGGCCCCATCAGCGCCATGAACTCGCCAGTCGCGATATCAATCGAGACGTCGTCGAGGGCCTTCACCTCAAAAGCCTCGCGCCTGAAAATCTTGCTGACATTGCGTGCCTGGACGACTTTGGTTCCAGTAGCGACCTGGTTTTCAGCAACTGTGCTCATGATTGCCCCTTAATTTTGATGGTGTCTCCGTCTTTTAAGTCTTGTGGCGCTTTGGTGATTACGCTTTCGCCCCCGACAAGTCCGCCGACGAGAAAGCCGTCGCTGCGCTGGCTCAAGAGGTGAACCTCCCGCATTCGCACCTTGCCGTCGAAGGCCAGGAAAACAACCTTCTTGCCGTCATGATCCCGCAGGGCGCTGGAAGGTACGAACACCCCGGTAGGTTGTGTGTTGGTGGACTTCTTCGTATCCGCCAGAAATTTCACGGTGGCGTTCATCTCCGGCCGCAGAAATACATCTGGATACTTGCCGGGATTCAGCACCTGCACTTTCACTTGCACGGTAGCTTTCTGCCGGTTGGCCTCGGGCGAAATCTGCGCAATCTCGCCGTCGTAGGTCTTGTCCGGATAGGTGTCGGTGGTCACGATTCCCTTTTGTTTAGGACCGAGCCGGGCAAAGTCGGCCTGCGCGATGTCGAGCTCAACTTGAAGATCGTTCAAATCAGCCAGTGAGACCACCGATCCCTGAGGGCCTCCCGCCGCGGCGCTGGCAAACTGCGCGGTAATCAATTCCCCCTTCTCGGCGGTGCGATCAAGAATCGTGCCCGTGACGGGCGCCCGAATCACAGTCGCATCCAGCTGCGATTTCGCATAGTCTACCTGGCCTTGCGCTTGCGCCAGCGAACCGCGGGCGCGAGCGATCTCTTCCGACCGTGGCCCGATCTTCATCAGTTGAAAAACCCTTTCCAGTGAATTGACTCGTTGCTGGTCAGAGTCAAACTTGGCGGTGGCGTCATCCATCACCTGACGGGAGACTACACCGGCGGCGGAGAGTTCCTTAATGCGGTCCAGGCTCAATTTGTCGTTGGTCAGCGTGGCGCGGGCTTCCTCCAGATTGTGCTGCGCTTGTTGAATCTCCTCCGGCCGCGACCCATGCTGAAGTTCATCGAGATAGGCGCGAGCATTGTCCAACGCCCCTTTCGCTTGTCCATAGGAAGCGCGGAATTCCTGGTCTTCCAACCGCACCAGAATCTGCCCCTCTTTAACTTGGTCTCCTTTTTCCACGCCGATCCAGGCCAGGCGTCCCGTGACTTTGGAATTCACATTGATCGTGTGATGCGCGACAATATAGCCCGTGGCCGAAAGCACCGTGCCCCCGGTATCGCTACTTTCCGCCGAGGCGCGCGTGACTTCGACCTCCGGCACATCGCGCGAGAGCAAGCGGTATGCCAACGCGGACAAGCTCAACACCGCCACAATCGCGATCCCAATCACAATGGAGCGGCGGGCCCACACGGGCGGTTCTCCGTTGCTTGCGCCGCGTTCGGTGCGGTCGATTCGCAAGCTCCTTAAATCTTCGTGTTTGGCATCAATCGGCATCACTTTAAGTACGGACTACCCTGCCTTCTGGTTCCGATTGCTGAGCGTTCAAATCAGCCCCGCAACGCGGTGAGAATATTCTGCCGCGCCGCGTGCCATGCCGGCGCCAGCCCCCCTAATAATCCCATGATTAACGCGAAGCCAACCGCGGCGGCAGCTACCAGCGGCGTAATTTGCAGGCTGAATACCACCTCGCTGAACGTTACGGCATTCGATGTTCCGGTCTGCATTCCGTTAAATGGCAGCATCAGCAGAATTCCCGCCAGCGCTCCCAGAAAAGCCAACATCAGAGATTCCAGAACAAACGACGTCAGAATCGAAGGGCGCGAGAATCCCAGTACTCTTAGCGTCGCAATTTCACGTCCGCGGTACGCCACTGCGGCATACATCGTATTCATCGCCGCGAAGCTCGATCCAATGGCCATGATAATTGCGACCACAATACCAATGTACTTAATGGGAGCGCCCGAGTTGGTTTGCTTGGCGTAATAGTCCGTTTCCAAAACACCCTCGAGCTTCAGTCGCTGGTCGTCACTCACCCGGTTCTTGAGCGCATCGGCGGCAATGGGATCTGTAGCGCGCAAGTATGCCGAAGAGAATCCTCCCTGCCGGTCAAAGTCAGAAGCCATCTGATTTACGTCGCACCAGATCTCCGATTCATACGCCGAACCACCGGCATCAAACACGCCCACCACTTTCCATGATCCCTTGCCGAACTCCATCATGTCGCCAATATTGGCGTGCGAAAAGCGCCCGCGAATGGATTTACTCACCACCACTTCACGCTGTCCTGTCTGAAACCAGCGACCTTCCGCCAGTTTCGCGCTGGGCCGCAGTTCGAGGCCATCGGGCATCATGCCACGGACCGTCACGTTCACTTCGCCGGTGCCGTCCTTGCGCGGCAGCACGATCACCACCACCCACTCGCCAGAAACCAACGGTTCACCGTGGCTGTCCTTGGCGATGCCGGGAAGAACTTTGAGCGTGGGAAACAACGCCGCATCAAATCCGCCGGACAATTCCGCCTCCGACCCTTTGCGCAGCACCAGCACGTTTTGCGGATTCCCACTGGAAACGAAAGCGCGCTTCAAGCCCGCCAGCAGCGCCATCAGGAAAATCGCTGTCGTCACGGTCAGCGCAATACCGAGCGCCGTCATGATGGTCAGGCCTTTACGAAGCTTCAAATTGCGGACGTTATAGCTGATCGGTATTGCCATAAATTCACTCTCTCACTTCATCCGATGTGGCGCAGACCTTCCACAATATTTGTTCGCGATGCGCCGTAGGCGGGAACATATCCGCTCAGAAATCCTACGGTCGCCGCCACCAGCAATGACAGCCCCACCGTGGGCAACGTGACCTTCATGTTAATGGGAATACCAATCGCAATCGGGGAGTGTGTCAACCATTGAATCAATCCAGCCGCTCCCAGGATTCCCAGCAGACCCCCCGATACCGCCAGTGCGACGGACTCAAACACAAACAGCGATAGCACCCGCTGGCGAGTAAAGCCCAGTGTCTTCAGCACAGCAACTTCACGTGTTCGGCTCCGCACCGACATGGCCATGGTGTTTGCCGAAACCAGCAGAATCGCAAACACCACCGCTCCGCAGATGCCCAAAATAAAAGCCTTCACATTTCCCAAGGTCGCCACGAACGAAAGCTGGAAAGCTTTTTCGCTTTCGGTTTTCGTCCGCTCCGGAGAATTGCGGAACATGGTATCGATCTCACTCGATACTCGCGCTACATCCTCAGCCGAACCCACTTGAGTGGAGTACCAGCCCGCCCGCCCTTTAAACCAATCTACGGACTCTTCCAGGTACTTGCTGTTGAAATAGAGAGCGTTCTGCGGGGGATCGCGCCGGTAAATGCCGCGAATCGTAAGCTCCGGATTGGCCGGAAATATGGTCCCCAGCAGCGTGATCTTGTCGCCGATTTTCCAGCCATACTTGTTGGCCAACGTGATGTCCACCAAAGCGCCAGCGCGATCATGCTGCCAGGCCGAAACCTGATCCGGCGGAACGATCTTGTCCGAGGCGACTTTCAAGTACTCGTCCGGATCAGTGGCGATCTGCGCGAAAAAATTCTCTGGCCGGTCGTCTTTATAGCGGCCTCCAAACCATGTCATGGGCGCTACCGCGACCACGCCGGGGACACTGCGAATCTTTTCCCGGTAATACGACGGCAAGAGAAACGCCAGCGAAACGCGGTCGCGCGTAATGACTCGCTTCACCGAATCCGGTGCCCCCACGTCGACATAGAACGTGCGCCAGATCGATACCATCAGCGTAAGCAACAACAGCGAAAAGCTGATGCTCAGCAGCGTCAGCAGGCTGCGCCGCTTACTGCGAAATGTATTCCGCACCACAAAACCGCTTAGCGTCATAAACTCAACCGATGTGCCGGAGCCCTTCCACAATCGCCACCCGTGACGCGTTATAGGAAGGCACGAGCGAGCTAAGGAATCCAACCAGGGCCGCCGCCAGTAAGGCGACACCAAGCGTCCCGGGCGTAACCTGCATTTGGGCCAGGAAAAAGCCCATCGGTGACTTCTTCATGACGGTCAGCAACAGCCACGCAAAGCCGCAACCAAACAGCCCGCCCGCAATCGACAGAGCCATGGCCTCGCCCACAAAAAGCCCCAGGATGGTCCGTCGCTCGAAGCCCAGGGTCTTCAGGAGGGCCACTTCGCGGGTCCGTTCGCGAATCGACATTGCCATCGTATTGGCCGAAACCAGAAGCGTGGTGAAGACCACAGCCATGCAGATGCTGAGAATAAACGCCTTCACGTTGCCCAGCATGTTGACGAAACTGAGCCCAAAGGCCTTCTCGCTTTCGGTCTTGGTGGGCTGTGGCGAATTGCGAAACTGATCGTCGACCGCGCTGGACACTTTAGCCACGTCGTCCGGCGATCCTGACATGATGCTGAACGTGCCCGCCTGCCCCTTAAACCAGTTCACCGCTTCTTCCACATATTTCGCATTGAAGTACACCGTCTTGTTTGTCGTCGGCCAGTGGTAGATTCCGCGAACCGTGAGTTCCAGGTTGAGAGGATAGATCGTGCCCTGAATAACGATGCGATCCCCCAGTTTCCAGCCGTATTTCTGAGCCAGTTCATCGTTCACAATCACGCCCGCGCGGTCGTGCTGCCAGGCCGTCAGTTGATCGGGCGGAATTTGCATCTCCGGATAGACCTTGGCAAACTCGTCGGGATCGGTGGCGAACTGCGGGAAAAAGTTCTCCGGCTTGTTGTCTTTGTATAAGCCACCAAACCAGGAGTTGGGCACCACCGCAACCACTCCGGGCACGGCGCGTATTTTTTCGCGGTAGAACCCGGGTAAAAGATTGGTCAGCGACACGCGGTGTCGCGTGACCAGGCGACGGGTCGACTCGGCGCTGCCCTGGTCAATATAGAAGCCATGCCACAGCGTCATCATGAAAGTCAGCAGCAGCAGGGAAACCCCGATACTCGCGACTGTCAGAATGCTGCGGCGCTTGTTGCGGAATGCGTTTTTGGTGACAAACCGGCTCAGAGTCATGTTCGAATTCCAGGAAAGTTGCAAACTGCTTGACGGGGGACGAGTTTATCCAAAGTAGGTTCCAAGCATAAACGAACTACGCCCTTCCGCCAACCGGACCCTCATTCGACGCAACCAGGACGAAGGCCCTGGAAACCCTGTTCCGCAGTACTTTGGTAACTCGAACCTGGATCGCGCGAGCGATATCCTAGCCTTTACCTGCCCCCCGGGGTTTTGCAACGCAGCTCTCAAGGAGAATTGCGAGGCTCTTTTTCTGTGATGAGGCACGAACTATGTCCACAAAAATCGGGCACTTCGAAATCCTGAGCGAACTGTCAAAGTCCGCGACGGGCACAGTCTACAAAGCGAATGATCCCCAGACCAGTCAAACGGTCGCTTTGAAGGCGATCCAGTTGTCCGCCTTTGGCGAACACTCCGCTGAACTGTTGCAGTGTCTGGTCGAAGAGGCAGAAACCAGCAAACCCTTGAGCCACGCCAACCTTGCGCCGGTTCATGGCGCGGGAGAAATCGATGGCCAATTTTGTGCCGCGATGGAATACATACAGGGCAACAGCATCGCGACCATGCTCGCCCGCAAAGAAGGCTTTTCCATCTGGGATATTCTCGATATTGGACGTCAGGTGTGTGCCGGCCTTGACCACGCCCAATCGCACAACGTATTTCACTACAGTCTTGAGCCCGCCAAGATCATGTGTGGCTGGGATGGCACTGTCCGAATTCTTGGATATGGCGTCTCCAGCGTAGGCAAATTTTACGGTCAAATGCCCGGCGTTCCATCGCCCCTGTACTACATGTCTCCCGAGCTGGTCCGCGGTGAAGACATCGATGCACGTTCGAACCTGTTTAGTCTGGGCGCGATTTTCTACGAGATGGTGACGGACCGCAAGGCGTTCGATGGGGAAGATGCTGAATTCCTGCGCCGAAGCATCCTCGAGGGCACACCTGTGGCTCCGGTCCTGGTGAATCCTAAACTGAATCCCGTGCTGAGCGATCTCATCATGAAAGCGCTCGCCAAAGATCCGGCAGCCCGCTATCAGAGTGGAAGGGAATTGCTCGACGATCTGGAGAAATGTAAAGAATCCAAGCCGCAGGCCGCGAAGCAGCCGGCTCCGCCCGTGAAGAGCGTGGTTGTTCCGGACGCGGTCAAAGCCGCAAACCAGGCGAAATTTGTCGGAGCCTCCGCTCAAACTCCTGCTACCAGGCAGGCTGGTGCCGCATCCCATGCAAGCCAGCCGGGCGAGGCGAAGCATCAGCCCTCGCAGCCAATTCAGAAACAACCGGGGGAAAAGAAGATTGCCGTACCCGGAGTTGCTGCAGCCGCCTCAGCCGCGGGATCGGCGGGCGGCCCCGCATCCTCCACAGCCGTCAGACCCTCGTTCAATACCGGGACGCGGCCTGCGGCCTCCATGTCGTCGTCCACACTCGATCAGCCTGCAGTACAGACGCCGAAAATTGCCGTCGATCCTCTGATGGCCGAGAGTGCTCCAGCACCGGATCGTGTCAGCTTTTCGGAGATGACCGAACTGCCCCCACTCCAGGAGGTCTACCTCGCGCCTCCTCCACCACCTCCGGCCCCTGGGCAGGAAGAGCAGGAACAGAATCACGCACCCGGTACCGCGGATTCTGAATACAAAGCGGAAAAGCCGAGGGCGCAGCCCCGCGAAGTGGCGGCGAAAGCCATCAAGGAAGTACAGAACGTACCACCTCGCCTCATCATTTATGCAGTTGCCACAGCAACAGCCCTGATTCTGATTGTCGCCTTGGCCTTGTATCTTCACATCAACGGCCTGAATAATGACGGCGACTCGCCGCGCCCTTCGTCTGGCGCAACCACCACTCAGCCGGCGCCGAGCCAGCCGCCAGCACAAGCGCAGCAACCATCGGCCGACACCATCGATGCCCAATCGTCCGTCCCGGGATCCGATGCTGAGCCCGAGCAACAGCAGGCCGCACCGAGGGGTAAGAACGCCCGAAGGAGATCGTCCGCCCCCGCTCCTTCAGCCGCCCCCGGACTAATTACCCTTGACTCGAACCCTCAGGGCGCGCAAGTGCAGCTCGACGGGACCACCGATCCCTCCTGGGTTACTCCCTTGACTTTGTCAGGCTTAGCCGCCGGTCAGCATTCCGTTACCTTCAGCAAGCCTGGCTTCTCCTCCGATACGCGAACAGTTGCTCTGGCTTCCGGAGGCAAGGCAACTGTGATTACGCGCCTCGTGCAGCTTAGCGCCACGCTTGTAGTCACCAGCATCCCTCCCGGAGCGAACGTCTTCGTGGACGCCAAAAATACCGGCAAGCTCACGCCCACGCAAATCTCGCTGGATAAGGGTCAGCACGTTGTTCTGGTTCGCAAGTCGGGTTACATTGACGAAACCACCCATGCACAATTTGTCATCGGCAAGACGGTCAACTTCTCGCCCGCATTGCGCCCGCTCGGCAATGTCGATGGCATCCGCACCGTCGGAAAGATGAAAAAGCTTTTCGGCGGAAAAGAAACCCAGGGCATGGGCACGGTCAGCATCAAGACTCAACCCAAGGGAGCCCAGATCGCTGTCAATCAGCACATGCTCGACAAAGACTCGCCCGTCGACTTCATGCTCGACCCCGGCAACTACATCGTCGACATCACCATGAGCGGTTACGCCCCCATCCACAAAGTCATCACCGTGGACAGAGGCGCCAAAACCGTCATCGATGAGGCCCTGCAGCACCAGTAGCGCGTGGTCGGATACGCTAACGGAGGGACAGCCGCCTCGGCTGTCCATTCGAGCGCCGCGAGGGAGACTGGCAAGGGAAGCCCATCCGCCCGTCAATCTTTTGCTTGCGCACCACCGACAGCCGGGGGCTGGCCCACCTGTGATTTTTGATTGCCGGCGCCATCACGACGGAGGCTGCCGCACCTTTCGCGGGGTTTTCGAAGGGAATCTGTCTTGGGCGCGACCCACCACCGAATCGCAAATCCATTTTTCTGAATTCAGCCCGCGGCATTAGAATCATGCCGGATTGAAGTGTGTAAGATGGCGCAGAGGCAGAGTTTCGCGGGCGCTTCAACAATGGGCTACATGAGTACGAAAAGAGTTCCCCACGACTCTCGCTGCCGGAAAGCGCACCTTTCGAAAACCGCGAAAGGAGCGGCAGCCTCAATGGT
>JAUTWY010000171.1 GCA_030838305.1 Acidobacteriaceae bacterium | reverse complement strand
GCGGGCATTTTTCCGTTCGCGGGCTTTTTCTCGAAGGACGCCATTTTGTGGGAGACGTGGTCGCGTGAAGGCGGCGCGTACCGCATCCTTTGGGGCGTGGGATATGTCACCGCATTCATGACTGCGTTTTATATGTTCCGCCTGATGTACTTGACCTTTCATGGCCATCCGCGCATGAGCCATGAAGCGGAGCATCATATTCACGAATCGCCCGTGTCGATGACCGCGCCGCTGGTGGCGCTTGCGATCTGCGCCATCCTGGCCGGGTGGCTCGGCTGGCCGCGCAGCCTTGGCGGGTCCGACCGCTTCACGGCATTTCTTGAGCCCGTATTCGCGACCGAAGCCAATGTCCTTCAGCAACAAGGAAAAACCGCACAGTTGGAAGCTGGGGCGAAAGAGGAAGAACGCAACACGACGGGCGAGTGGGTATTGATGGGACTATCTCTGGCGGCGGCTGGACTCGGATGGAGCATGGCTTGGAGAAGTTATCGCCATGCCGACAAAGGTTACACCGAGCCCATCGCGGCCGCTCCGCTGGTCTATAACACTCTGCTGAACAAATATTACGTGGACGAGGGCTACGACTACGTATTCACGGGACGCCGCAAGCTGGGTGACGTCCGTCTTGGGGTGCTGGGACTGGGCGAAGCGTCCTCATGGTTCGATACGCATATCGTGGACGGTCTAGTAAACGGAGCGGGCTGGATCACGCGGCTCACGGCAACAATTTCGAGTTGGTGGGATAAGTGGATCATCGACGGCTTGTTGGTGAATGGTCCACCAACTCTCGCGCGCTTTCCATTTTCGTATCTCGCGCGCTTGTTTGAATGGGGTCTGGTGCAGTGGTATGCGCTGGTGATGACTGCGGGGCTGGTGGGGTTCGTGTTCTATTACGTGTATCACTAGGTGTTGGTAGAGCCGCCGTCCCCGGCGGCTGTCGTGGCGGCGTCTCGCCGCCACCCTGCGAGGGCAAGATGCCCTCGCGACAGCCGGCGAGACGCCGGCGCCACAACTGAGAACTGCTCTTATGCAAGCTCACATACTGTCGATCATTCTTTTCACGCCGCTCTTGGGCGCTTTCGTTCTTCTGTTCGTTCCCAGGGAGAACAAGGACGCCGTCCGCTGGATTGCGAACCTGTTTGCACTTGGGGGCCTGGTGGTTTCGCTGCCGCTGGTGCCGATGTTCTGGTCGCAGATGCACAGTACCGACCGCTTCAAGTTCATGGAGGGTGCGCCCAACAATTGGATTCCCTCGATCGGCGCGGGCTACGTGATCGGCATCGACGGCATTTCTTTCCTGCTCATCATGCTGACCACGCTACTGGGCTGGATCTCGATTCTTTCGTCGTGGACCGCGATCGAAAACCGCGTCAAGGAATACTATGTCTGGTTTTTGATTTTGCAGACCGGCATGCTCGGCGTCTTTATGGCGCTCGATTTCTTTCTGTTCTTTGTCTTCTGGGAAGCCATGCTGGTCCCAATGTATCTGCTGATCGGGATCTGGGGTGGCCCACGGAAGCTTTACGCCGCGATCAAATTCTTCCTCTATACCCTGGCGGGCTCGGTGCTGATGCTTCTGGGCATCCTGTTCCTATATTTCCATCACTATGCTCTAACCCGCATTTACACGTTTAGCCTGACGGCACTCTACGAAACCGCGCCGAAGATTTACTCTGATCCGGCCTATGGCCCGACCGTTGCCACACTTCTGTTCTTCGCTTTCTTCTTCGCGTTTGCCATCAAGGTGCCGATGTTTCCGTTCCACACCTGGCTGCCCGACGCGCACGTGGAAGCGCCGACGGCCGGCTCCGTCATTCTCGCGGGCGTTCTGCTGAAGATGGGGACGTATGGCTTCGTCCGCTTCTCGCTGCCGTTCTTTCCTGGCGTGATGTGGAATCCCGCCACGTTCCTGCATATGACGGTTCGAGGCTGGATGATTTTTCTGTCGATCGTCGGGATTCTCTATGGCGCGCTGGTCTCGCTGATGCAGAAGGACATGAAGAAGCTGGTGGCTTACTCTTCGGTGAGCCATCTTGGCTTCTGCACGCTGGGAATCTTTGCGCTCACGCCGCTTGGGCTGAGTGGGTCGGTGTTGCAGCAGATTAATCACGGAATCTCGACGGGTGCGCTGTTTTTGATTGTTGGAATTCTCTACGAACGCCGCCACACGCGCGAGATCGCCGAATATGGCGGCATCTCGAACGTCATGCCGGTCTATGCCACCATCACCCTGATCATGTTTCTCTCCTCGATGGGCCTCCCGCTGCTCAACGGCTTCGTCGGCGAGTATTACATCATGCTGGGCGCATTCATGGAGAATTGGAAATGGGCGGCTTGGGCCGTCCCCGGCGTGGTTCTGGCAGCCGCGTATCTGCTCTGGCTGTATCAGCGCGTCTTTTTTGGAACGGTCACCAATCCGAAGAACGAAAAACTGCACGATCTTACCCCTCGCGAAGTGCTGACCTTCGCTCCGCTGCTGATCATGGCGTTCTGGATCGGCATCTATCCCAAACCGTTTTTCCAGATCCTCGAGCAGCCCGTGAACCAAATCGTGCAGGACGTGCGCCGTCCGCAAACCGAAGGCGCGGTGAATGCTGCGCTTCAGCCGCAAGCGCCCGCACCCGTAGCGACCACAGCCTCCGTGACGAAAGGGAAGAACTAGTGGGTTCCCTTTCTCAATTCAACTGGAATGACTACCTGCTCGCCCTTCCCATCACTCTGCTCACGCTGTTCGCTCTCGGCATTCTGCTGATCGATCTGATGCTTCCGCCGGAGGCCAAGTGGGTCAATGCAGTCACAGCACTGATTGGCGTAGGTTTCGCCACTGGGGGCGTGGTAAAGATTCAACTGTGGCTCCAGGCAAATCACTTACCTCCGGGAAGTGGTTGGCCGGGTTTGATGGGCGCCGTGTACATGGATCGCTTTGCGCTTTATTTCTTCTACCTCTTTCTCGGGGGCACAGCGATCTCCATTCTCATGTCGATGCGTTACATGCAGACCGAGCATGAAAACCACGGCGAGTACTACACGTTAATGTTGCTCTCGGTGGTCGGCATGATGTGCATGGCTTCCGGCTACGACATCGTGCTCATCTTCATTGGCCTGGAGTTGATGGCGATTTCCACCTATGTTCTTGTTGGATTTCTGCGGCGCGACCGCCGCTCCAACGAAGCGGCGCTGAAATATTTGTTGCTCGGCGCGTTTTCATCGGGCATTTTTGCCTACGGACTGTCGCTGCTGTATGGGCTCACAGGAAGTACGAGCCTGGGCGAGATAAGCCGTGGACTTGCGCGTCTTCTTGCAAAAGACCCGCACAATCCAGTCGCGATCGTGGCGTTGTTGACAACGATCACCGGCCTGCTGTTCAAAGTAGCCGCAGTCCCCTTTCACCAGTGGGCGCCGGACGCTTACGAAGGCGCGCCCACTTCCATCACAGGATTCATGTCCGTCGCCGTCAAAGCCGCGGGATGGGCGATGATGCTGCGCATTCTGATTTGGGGACTGGGCCCCATGCGCTCGGTCTGGCTACCGCTGCTCGTCTTTGTTTCCATCGCGACCATGACTGGCGCGAACTTCGCCGCTCTTACTCAGACCAATACCAAGCGCCTGCTCGCCTACTCTTCGATCGCGCATGTCGGCTACATGCTGCTGGGCCTGGTCGCAGGAACCGTCACTCAGCTTAGTCCCGACGGTATCAAAGGGATCCTGATTTACCTGCTGGTCTACACGTTCATGAATCTCGGCGCGTTCGGCGTGATCACTTCATTGCGCCACCGTAATGTGATCGGTGATGAACTCGACGATCTCAATGGTCTCTACTCGCGCGCTCCGGTAGAGGCCGTGCTCATGCTGATCTTCCTACTGTCACTTGCCGGAATCCCGCCTCTGGCCGGCTTTTGGGGCAAGTACTTCATCTTCCTCAGCCTGATCGAATCCGGGCATTATGCTCTGGCATCTCTGGGCGTGCTCTATTCCGTCTTCGGCCTGTATTACTACTTAAAGATGGCGAATGCGATGTTCATGGGCCAGCCTGAGGAGCGAGGTTTGCTGCCGGTGAGTTGGACGATGCGCGCCGCGCTGGCTGTGACCGCCTTCGCGACACTGTTCGTCGGAATCATGCCCGACCGCTTCATCCAAATTGTGAACTGGTCGCTGGGGCTGGCACAGAGTCCGGCAGTGGCGAAGTTAATCCGCTAGGATGCTCACGTAGCGACGGCGGCCCTTCGGCTTCGCTCAGGGCGGGCTCTCGGCTGTTGTGGCCCAAGCGAAACTCGGCCGGCCCGAATCGTTACTGGTAGCGTAAGATTCTTTTTGTTGGTCTGACGGGCTCTCACACCAGATGCCACCCACCGATCCAAATTCCGAGAGTCCTCAGTCTGACCGGAAGGAAAACTTTTGGGTTCAAGCCGCCCGCTACAGCCAGTTGGCGTTCGTTTTTCCTGCCGCCCTCGTCGTTGGATGGCTGATCGGTGCGGCGCTCGACCGCTGGTTGCACATCACATGGCTTTACCTGGCAGGAATTCTCCTCGGCATTGCCGCCGGCTTCATCGAACTGATCCGCGCGGTTATGCGAGAGTCAAAGTGAACGGAGATGGCGATTCTGCTCTGGGCCTCGCATTCCTCTCGGCGGACCTTTAATGTCGATGCCCGGTCGTCCCCAGAACGAGCTCAATCCGGCACAGGCCGAGGCAGCCGAGCATTTCTACTCCGGCGCCCTCGACCGCATTCGTCGCTGTATGGCCGTGCTCGGACCGCTGTTCGTGCTCGCATCGTTGTGGAAGTTTGGGCCTCGTCCCGCTGTTGGTCTTGCTTGCGGATGTGTGATCGCCTATGTCAACTTCCAATGGCTGAAGCGGGTGATTACAGGTTTTGTTGATCGGGCTACTGGAGCCGCCACGTCGCAATCCGGGCAGGGAATTGTGTTTCGCTTTCTGCTTCGTTACGTTTTGATGGCTCTCGGAGCCTATGTTATATTGACTGTTTCACCCGCAAGCCTGAATGGGCTTCTTGCGGGCTTATTTTTGCCCGTAGCCGCCATCGCCTGCGAAGCAGTGTATGAACTCTACGTAGCGTTGACTCGCGGGGTTTAGAGGTATTCACAGTTCGGAACCAGGAGCTTGCAGCCAAGCCGCCTTATGCCTGAGCAATTGTGGTTCACCGAAATCTTGAACCGTATGTTCGCAGGACCTGTCACGTCCTTGCTGCGGACGATAAATATCGAGCCCAAGCATCCCACTGCCCCAATTCCAAACTCGCTCTCGATGGAAATTCTTGTCTTCGCCTTCCTGCTCCTGTTGTTTGTGCTGTTGCGCTCGCGGCTTTCGGTGGATCGTCCTGGCTCGCTGCAGCACGTTTTTGAAGGCGTCGAAGGATTCGTTCAAGGCCAAAGCAATGAAATCATCGGCCATCACAGCGAGGGGTATACTCCCTTCCTGGCCGCACTCTTCTTCTTCATTTTGGTGTGCAACCTGATGGGCGTAATTCCCGGTTTTGAATCGCCGACTGCCGTGCCCGTCGTTCCGCTCGGCTGCGCTCTCTGCGCGTTCGTCTATTACCAGACTCAGGGATTCAAGCACGCCGGAATTGGATACTTGAAGCATTTTGCCGGACCGATGCCTGCCTTGGCGCCGCTGATGATTCCCATCGAACTCATCAGCCACCTGGCGCGGGTACTTTCGCTCACCATCCGTTTGTTCGCTAACATGTTCGCCGGCGACATGGTCACGTTAGTTTTCTTTTCGCTCGTGCCTCTTGGCGTCCCGATTCTGTTCCTGGGTTTGCACATCGGCGTTTCGTTCTTGCAGACCTACATTTTTGTTCTGCTGACCACGGTTTATCTGCAGGGCGCAGTTGGGGAGGAGCACTAAGACTTCGATTGTCGGGAAGAGTTTTAAGCCGTTCAGCGTGAGGGCGTCTGCAAGGTATGGCGTTCACCACCCACTGGCGGTATTTCATACGAGGAGAAACACGATGGGTAAGGTAAGCAAGTTGTTCATGGCACTTTCGATACTCTCGTTCGCCGTTCCTGCCTTCGCGCAGGGCGAAGCCGCAGGCGGAGTTAACTGGGTGGCCATCGCCGCTGGATTTTCCATGGCTTTTGCCTCCGGCATCTGCGCTTTGGCGCAGGGCAAGGCAACCGCCTCAGCGGCCGAGAGTCTGGCACGCAACCCGGCTGCGCGTCCCGGCATTCAGTTGGCTTTGATTCTGGGGCTAGCCCTGATCGAGTCACTCGCGCTGTACACCCTGGTCATCATTTTCGCCAAGGTGAAGTAGACGTCCGATCAGAACAAATAAGAAAATGAAACGCCTCAGCTCGCAGAGAGTTGAGGCGTTTCGTTTTTTGTGTATTTGGGAAATACGGTGGCTACATTTTCCGTTGGCCGCTCCACTGCGGATCACCTTTTTGCGGGGCGCGGTTTATGGCTTCAATCAGCAATCGCCGCAGGCGGTAGCGGCTTTCCAGATCGGTGTTGACGATTTCAAATCCCACTTCATTCACCCGGGCTCGGCGTAGCAGCACGTGCGCCCGAATCTTTGTCCGCATGCCCAAGGAGATTTCCAAGTCGGCTTCGCTGCCGATACGCAGATTGTCTTCCTTCGTGCCCATACCTCCACCCAGACTCAACTCGCGAATCAGGATCCGTGATTTCCCCCATGAGCTTCCGATGGTAGCGCTGACGGCGCGCGCCAGCACCATGCGTTCGTAGCGCCGCTGCCGGACCCACGGGCAGGCTGGCGCGGTATCGAGAGGCGCGATTGCGAGTTCCGCCGGTTCGATCGCGCTATCGGAAAGAATTTGGCTGCTATAGCGAGGATCGATCTTGGAAAGAGACTGAGCCGCGGCAATTCGCAACTCGCGATGATGAATCCATCCAAAGGTTTTCTTGGCCTCGACAATTTCCCGCAGCAGCGTCAATGCTTCTGTATCGCGAAGGCGGCCGAGGGACTCGATGGCTTTCAGCTGCACAAATGGCGAACGCGAAGCCGCTTCCCCGGGACGGCCCATGGCCAGCAACGGCGGCGCTGCACTAAGATCGCCACTCATCCCGATTTCATCGATGGCCTCCGGCAACACCACGGAATCCAGCACTTCCGCCAGTTCCAGCAGCGTGCGGCCACGGTCCGGCGCCGCGCCATAGGCGATCTGCCGAACAACAATGTCGTGGTAGAAACGGTTCCACTCGGGCAGGCGCATCGGTACCAGTTCCAGCAGAGTGCCGACATCCAGCCGGCTCAATATTCCCACGACTGCCGAAGCCTGGCGGGGCTGCCCGGTGCGGAGAATCTCGCGTAGTTGGGTCAGTGCGGGCGTTCCCATCTCCTTCACCAACTCGACCATGCGGTCGCATTCATCGCGGCGCATGCAACGGAAAAAGCGGTCGGCCAGATGCTCGGCTCCGGTCTGCGACGTGCGTCGCAGCACGACCATTAGATCGTTCGAGACTTTTTCGTCGCGCAACGCTTCTTCAATGAATTCGGGAATTCGGTTTTCTACTCCCACACGCGGACGCAAGTCGTTCACTAAGATTGGACGCTGCTGCTGGAGCATGTCCATTCCGGCGCATACCGCATTCACTGCCTGGTAATTTTTGGCCTCGCTGGCTTCCTGGCTCAGACGGACGAATGCGGCGCTCAGCAGGCTTTGCAGTTCGGGATCCTTCTCCAGGCATAGTTGATCCGTCACTTTGCCAATTGCCCTGCCCATCGATTCGCCACCCAGACGCGCGTACAGGTCCGCCAGTTGACTCAATCCAATGGCTGTTTTACGCCGCGCTTCCACATCCTTTGTGGCCAGGCATCCGGAATAGTTGTCGAGAATTTCGGCGGACGTTTTCTTATCGTCGCGGTCTAGTAAGACTTCCAGAAACTGTCGCAGATTGCGGGGCGGAACGCATGGAGCTTCGTTCGAAAGCAGCACTGTCTTCTTTCCCGACTCCGGCACTTCAGCCCAGAACATCCGGTCGAGGATGTCGGCGTGCGACTCCACCAGGATGCCGGCCTTGTTCATCTTGTCTTCTTGCAATTTCAGGATTTGGCGAAGGGAATCCATCTGCCGGCTCATGTGTTCCATCATCTGATGCACGGCATTTACTTTTACTTCGCCCTTGGAATAGCGTTCCAGGGCGAAGCGGATGGCCATGTGTTCGGCTGCTTTCATCAGCAGCGGCGTATCTTCCTCTTGCTTGTTGGCAGTTGCCTGGGCCGCCAGGCTTCCCAGCAACTGTTGCAAGTTCAGCCGCGTGTTCGGATCGGTTTCGCCGACTTCTTTCTGAAGAGCGTCCGAACTGGCATTTGGATCGATCTGCACCTGGCCGAAACGGGTGAGCAGACGGATGGCTTGAACCACTTCGGCTTCCTGTAGCGGTACTACGCCGCCTTCCCAAGCCGGAGCAGTTCCCGCACCCTCGGCTGCTGCTGATCCGGGCGCTGGCCCCGCTACCCAATGGCCGGCAACGCTCGGAACGCTGCCGAACGGGACGGTGGTTCCTCCGGCCTGCCCTGCAACTCCGGAGTTAGCGCCTTCCGCCGCTGCAATCAACTGCAGCAATTTCTGCGGATCATTCAACCATTGCTTGAATTCCGGGCCTAGAGTTTGTGCCGCAATCTGTGCCGCGACGCTGATGTCGCCGGTCAGAGGATCGGCCGCCACAAATTTCACTTCATTAATCTTGATCGTGCTTTTCTTGTTTCCGCTGTTGAGAGCTTCTTTGATCTGCTTGGATACATCTTGAGCTTTGGACCCCGCCAGCGTGAAAGCGCGCACCAGGCGAGTGAAGTCTTCGACGGTTACATCTTTCGAGAAGTGCAAGCTGGCCAGTCCGGCCGTACTCAAAAGCTGTCCGAAGCTGCGCTCCACTTGGCCGGTTTCGAGCGGGACTCCATCCAGCAACAACATATTGTCGGAAACACCCAGCAGAAATCCACCATCTCCAGCAATGGGCAAGCCCTGCTGCAATTCCTTCCAGGTAACTTCAAACTGGGCTTCGGTGCGCTTGTGGTCGTAGCCATACATGCGGGCGTACTTAATGAGAATGTTCAGGCTGTGTACGAAGGCCCGTGCCGAGGCTGCCCGGTTGGCGTGAAATGTGGTGGCGTTGTTGATAAGGGTCTCCTCAACCGGCAGCTGGGGCGTTATGCCCATAGAAAGGTTAAATCCAGCAGGTAAGCTCCGCACGTTACGGAGGTAACGGGGAAGCAGCGGCGTGCCGTGCTTCCACGGTGTGCAGGCGAAAAATAAGCATTATCGGGCAGAATGAATATGGTCTATACTTCTCCCCGCTCAACGAGCGCCGTCAGTGCCGTCTACTTTG
The DNA here is from genome assembly GCA_030838305.1 of Acidobacteriaceae bacterium. GTDB lineage: Bacteria > Acidobacteriota > Terriglobia > Terriglobales > Acidobacteriaceae > Sulfotelmatobacter. The sequence goes on along the minus strand of JAUTWY010000171.1, from coordinate 6,670 downwards.
CTCCCTGGAGGCTCTACGATGATTCCTGCTCGAACCAATCAGAACTGTGCCGTTAGCGTTTGCTTGTTCATTCTCACTTTTGCTTGCCCGGTCCTGGCAACGGGTGGCTATCCCATTTTTCAAGGGCAAACCCGAGTTGGATTCACGGTGGGAGACCAATGGGAACCTTCGATTGCCGCCGATCGATTCGGACACGTCTACATTCTTATTCCCCAGTACACAACCCCCAGCCAGCCGACCATTCCCGGGTGTCCGACGTGCCCCAGTCCGACCGTGTTTCTGGTGGTGAGCAATGACAACGGCAGCACCTGGTCGGCACCCCGCATGATCGCGCCTCCCGGATCTGGACAGATCGACGTTCAGGTCAAAGTCGATCCGGTCGACGGCAAAACTGTGTATGCGTCCTGGCTGCAAAATAATAAAAGCGTAATCGATGTGGCCAAGTCTACCGACTTCGGACAGACCTGGAGCACCGTAGTAGCGAATCAGACTAAGGCTGGGACCGATAAGGACATTCTGGTGGTTCACGGCCAGGATGTTTACGTCGGCTATGACCATACTCAGACGGTGTGGGTTTCCTCTTCCCATGATGGCGGCCAGACTTTTACCTCCGCAAAGGTAAACCAGAATGCCCAGTTCGGTTGGTCTCTCACCGGTGGGGCCGCGATCGACAATGCGGGCACTGTATATTTCGCGTGGGAAGGCTATACCCAGAATGGCGGCGCGAAAGGTCCAGTAAATATTTATGTTAGCAAGTCGAGTGACAAGGGAATTACTTGGACGGAGAAGTTGGTGGACGTTTCGGGCGCACCGCCGGATTGCTCGGCATTCTCCTGTGGCTGGGCGTTCTTGGGACCGGGCACAGCCATGGCCGCGGACGCAGCCGGAAAACTGTATTTGCTATGGAATGCCGGTACGGTCGCTTTTGGGCCGGAACGGATTTATTTTTCCAGCTCCAGCGATGGTGTGAATTGGTCGCCGAAGTTGGATCTCTCGGCTGCCCCGGCAGGTGTGAACCACGCCTTTCCGGCAATCACCGCGGGCACCGCTGGCGATGTGCGCGTGGCGTGGATGGATCAGAGCAACAATCCGCATTGGAATGTTTACTACCGGACCTCCGGGGATGGGGGCAATACCTGGTCCGGCGAAACCACGCTTTCGAGCTACGTTGCTGGATATACCTACGTCTTCAGTGACGGCTTTAGATTTCCCTTCGGCGATTATTTCGACCTCACCATCGATTATCTCGGTCATACCCAGGCATGCTGGGGAGAAGGATACGATTATCTGACCCCGGGAGCGGTCTGGTACACGAGCCAAACGAGATAACGATGCGATGACCGGCAGGCACGCACCACGAGGCGATTGATGATTCAAATAGCATGGGTGATTGAAGCTCAACCTGAGCGCCTGTTGGAGTTTCAAAAAGCGTACGGTGTGAATCGAGATTGGGTCCAGCTCTTCCGCAAGGCAGAGGGGTATATAGAGACTGCGCTCATGCGCGACACGGAAAACGTTAATCGTTTCCTTATCATTGACCGGTGGCACGACCTTTCAAGCTTCGACTCGTTCAAGCGCCGCTATGAAATGGCTTACAACGAACTCGATCATCGTTGTGAGGAAATCACTCGGCTTGAGACGAACGTTGGGACGTTCCGTTCGTAGGCTTGCCCGGTGGCATCGACGTCAGAGCTTGAGTCGCACAAAATGTTAAAGGCCGAAGAGTTTCCACACGCCTTCAATCCTTGAGCCCGGCCACCCTTCCTCGCAGCACAGTGATTGAGGCCTTCGGCAAGGTGAACAGAGTGTTCGGGCCGGCCACCAGGCTGGTTGCGACCGGCGGATCATCCGGATCCGCATGACTGTTTGGTCCGTCGTTAATCCAAACATATTGCTGGCTTCCGAAAGTCACTAACGTGGCCGGCCCGAAAAAAGGTGCGGGTTGCTTGTTCCTGGAATCTTCGAATTGCACGCGCACGTTGTGCGGGTTGGTCTCGTCCCGGTTGACCAACATAATCGACCAATTTCCATCTGGACGATGCACTGCATACGACGTCACCAGCGCGTTTCCCTCGGTGTCCCTGACATCAGTGGAAGAAGGGAACATGTAGTGCACGCCCGAACGGTGCTGCACCCACTCCAGGTTAATCATGTGTGCGGCGAAGTAGGGCGAAGTGTATCCCTTGATGTCGTAGCTTTCATCCGCGACAAAGTTTGACCAGGAGGCCCAGCCGAGGCAACTGTTCTGAATGCCCTGCGGCTGAATCGGCGAGTGGTGGAACGCCGCGCCTCCGCCTTCAAAGAAGGAGCCAACATTGTCGGCGAGCCACAAGGCAGCAAAAATCGTGGTCATCGGTCCGGTGAGCTCGGCGGCTAGATGGTTCTCAGTCACCATCAGCGGCACATCTTTGGGGACTCCGTCGTTTCGCCACACTTGCAAGATGTGCTTCATTAACTGAGGTTCGCTGTATAAACTTCTCCACGTAATCGTGCAAGGCTCGAAGGGATAGTGTTCAAAGGACACGAAAGCCAGGTCGGAGAGGCGGCCGTGCGTCTTCAGATAGTCCACAAAGCGCCCCATCCACGATACTCGGCCTTGCGCGTCGGGCCAGACCCGAATGTCCTGGTTCACCCCTTCGAAGATAGGGCCGCCCAGCTTGAGTTTGGGATCGACCTTGTGAAGGGCCGCGGCCCACTGAATGTACAGAGCCGCGTAATCTTCGGGCATTGCGTGCTTGCCATCGGGTTCCTCTCCCATCTCGATGTATCCGATGCGGTAGCCGCGCTTCTCAATGTAGGCAATCTGCGCGGATGCGTCGTCTGGCGTGCCATAAAGCATGGTGACGGGAATCATTGCCGGAAGATTGTTGGTAAGTCCGCTGGTGAAAAATAAGTCGAAGCCGGTGTGCTGATAGCCGCCGGTAGCATACGCATCGGCCGCGGAGTGCCAGGGATCAATCGACGAAGTGCAATACGTGGTTGGCTTGTCGCCGAGAGTTTTCTCGATTTCAGCAAAGGCACCACTGGAATCGACAGTCCCGACGTGGATTTCCTGAATGGCGTAACCTACGCAGTTGCGAACGTCATCCGCTCCATGCAGATCACATGTGTTCGATGACTCAGTCATCAAGACGCGCACATACTCTGTGAGGATTGGCGCATCCGCCAGTTTCAGATTGACGGTGCCTCCTTGAGCATTGGCGATCGCTCCCGACGAGAATGTCTTCCACTCGCCTTGCGGGCCTTCATCGAAGTCGAGGGCTCGTTTTCCCACCCAGTACTCGACTTGGTAAGTCCTGGCATACGGGCTTGCCCACGCGATACGGATTGCATTCACCGGCTTTTCTGTCTTCAGATCCACGATAGCCCATTGCGGGTGCAGGGCGTCGCTCTCCCCGGTGAACTTGCTGGTGAGATACGGATTGCTTTTCCAATAGCTCAGATTGGGACCTTGAAGCGGGCGGTCGCCGCTGGTCGAAAAACCACGATGAGGCAACGCGTAAGAAAGGATGTAGCGTAGAGGTTCCTTAAGGTCGGTGCTTCCGGTGAAGTATCCGCTCTTGTGAGCTGGATCGCTCCATGTTCCGTTCTCGGTCCAATGCCACGCTGCCATTCGCAGTTCTGAATTGTTGCGATAAGTAATCGGTCCCCAGCCCGCCGAGAGCGACTCCTGAATGATGTGAGGGGTGAAAACCTTGTCGATGTCGTCATGGGACAGGACGTCGATGGAGCTCCCGAGGGCGATATCGGGATCGAAGGAATTGATAGCGTGTGCGGGAGTCGCATCAACGTGAACGATTGCTGCTGGTGGCTCCTTTGCGGATGTCGATTGGGCGGTGATCACCCCAGTCAAAGAAACATAAAGAACAAACGTCGCCGTGACTGAGATGCGGCCGAACTTGCACTCAAAAAGGCCACCCTGCATCGCTTTCCTCCTCGCTATCAGGAATAAATCTAGCCCTCCCGCTGCTCCCCGACCAGTATTTTTCAAGCCACCGCCAGAAGATTTGGAAGCCTACTCGGACTGACAGAGCTTGCCTCTTAACCAATTCGATAACCAAAGGACACAGGCGCCGCGACATCTTTGGCGGGTCGAGGGCGCGTCTGGGATTTCATCAGAATCGAGTGTGGAGACGGCCATCGATCGATACTCCACCGACCTGGTCGCGGGTTGTGCTCACCGACCACCGCTTATTGATCTGGTACTCGCCCTGAACCACTTCGCTGCCGGGTTGGGAAACATCGGTGGAGAAAGTGAAGAGAAAGTTCTTGGTCACGCGCTGCTGTATGGCTATGCGGGCGGAGGGATTCTGATTGTTGCCGCCAATCAGAGGGTCGATCTGGAGACTGGAAATGCCGGCGAGTTTCTGCACACTGCCGGTGAACTGGCTGGCGGCTTGTGAAGCAATCATTGAGTCAGTGCTCTGGCTGAAGGCGGCGGATTCCTGAGTGGTTTTCCCGCGAGCGATGAGATTGATGATATCGGCCGTAGGCAAAGGAGGATCGGAAACGTAGGAAGTAGTGAGCCTGTCGAACGGGCCGCGCAAGTTTAACGTGAGGCTGTATTGCTCGACGGTGGTGCTGACCGAAACGTTGAGCACGGGATTGGTCTGATTGGGATCATCAAAGGAAATAATACCGCGCTGCAACTGGTAGCGAACATTGCGATAGAAAAGCTCTCCGGAAGTGAGGTCGCTTCGTCCGGTGATGACAGGGTTGGCGGCGGTGCCGCCGACGCGCAGATTGACACTGCCTTCCAGGCTGACTTGGGAACTGTAGGCGCTGAGGCTGTCTTTGGATTGCACTCCGATCGCGAGGTTGATGGTATCGGCAAAGCCAGGCTGGGCGGGTGTGGCCGTGTCGGCGCTGAATTGATCGGCGAAGGTAGCGAGATCAAACTCCGGAGTAAAAGAAAGTGAACCGATCAGCACTCGTCCGCTGAGGGTCGATGATTCCTTGTTTCCGGTAAATGCAAGGCTGCTGTCGAGCGACGTTCTGGTGCCATCGGGGTAGCGCAAGCGAATGGACTTGCCTTGCAGCGCGAGGTTGAACTGCAGGCTGGGGCGATAGGCGATTGATCCTCCTGCAGAAATGTCTCCTCCGTTCACACGTCCCGTGAGCTTTGAAATTTGGATGTTCCGCTGGTCGATATCAAGAGTTCCATTCAACTTCTCCAGGCCGAAAGGGGATCCGGCATAGAGCAGGCCGACATCCTGCAGACGAACCTGACCGCTTACGCCAGGATCCTGCGCGGTGCCTGAGGCGCGAATCTCAAATGAGACTGTGCCGGAACTCTGTGTATCGGGCGAAATGATTCGCAGAACGCGGGCGTCGAGCGCACCCTGCGCGGTGAGGCTGGGAGGGGTATTCCCCGCAAACGGAATGCTACCTTGAAGGCGAAGCGAAGTTCCGGTGCCGCGAATTTCCGTGGGCTGCAGAGTCACGACAGAATGTGCATAGTCGGCGTGCAGAGGGGATGCAATAGCGATCTCCAAAGCTTGGTAGCTGGCTTTGAGCGTGGGAATCGTGAGATGGGCTTCAAGTTGGGTTCTGTCTTTTAGCGGGCCTTTCAGGGTTGCGTGAAATTCGGTCTGACCCTGGAACCCTTCCGGCACACTGGGAAGATAAGTGGCCAGCAACACGTCAAGAGGGACGGCAGTGGTCGCAAGGGACGCGTCGGCGTAGTAGTCGCCGGTGAGATTGACGCGGGCTCGGGCCTGCACAGAAGAATCGACAACTTTTGAGTTTAACGTGAGGTCCGCTTTGTGGTCGGCGATGTGGAGTTCGGCATTGATGTCTGAGATGGATTTATCGCGCACCGAAAGTTTCGGCAGGTGTAGGACCGCACTGAGCTGAGGGTTATCGATGGTCCCTTGCCCGTTCACCGTGGCCGTGAGAGTTCCTGAAAGCGCCAGATTCTTCGTCTGGACGGTGTGAAGCTTCTGCAAGACGAGTCCGGGGGCATTGACCCGGACTGTGTAGGATTTAGTTTTGGGAGCGTAGGAAAGATCACCATTGGCCGAGCCCGCAGGCAACGCGACCTTGAGGGACGACACGATCGAGCCGTGGTCGGTGCGGAATTGTGCGGCGACGGTCTGGAACGATTCGCCGTAAGCGCGAGCGTTAGCGACTTGGACTTTGCCCGAGCCTTGCGGATCAAGTTGAGAGCCGTTGATCGAGATATCGGCGTCGAGATCTCCGCTGACAGGGTATTGCAGGTTGGCGAAGCGCTCGAGCCCAGAGATGGAAATCTGCTGGACTGAAAAGTTCGCCTTCACAGCATTAGAGGGAAGGTAGGCCCAATCGCTGAGGACGATCGTAGCATTGAAGGAAGCGCGACCGCGTTGAGCGCTGATGAGAGAGCCGTTGGTAATGACGACTTGGGAGGGACTAGCTGCGAAACTTGCCTGAGCGCTGCTCCATTGGCTGCCTTGGACCGTTAAGTTTTGAGCGGCGATTTGCGCGGCGATCTGAGGTTTCGTCAATGTGCCGTGTACAGTCGCGTTCAACGTTGCAGATCCCGAAACCGGTGGCAGAGCGGAACCATTGTCGCGAAAGATGGAAGCGAGGGATTCCAATTGATGCAGATCGCTGGCGTTTATCTGCAGACTCAAGCTGGAATGATTGCTGAGTTCGCCATTTGCAGTGAGGGTCGCGGAGGGAATGCGGA
>JAUTWY010000168.1 GCA_030838305.1 Acidobacteriaceae bacterium | reverse complement strand
ACTGGCGAAAAGCTGGTGGCGCTTCTCACTGCGACCCTTATGGTCATTGAGGGCCGCGAAGGGATCGCTGACTGACTTTGCAACCGAACGTTCGCGCAGACAGGCTACTTCCATGTGCCAATCATGTGACGGAGTGACCTTGCTCGCCGTGCAAGACGGTGGGGTTGCGGCTGTGGGTTGAACCCGAAACGCGCATCCAATACATCCCGGCATCGCCTCCTCAAGATCAGATCAGAGCGGTTACGCAAACGGCGGACCGAATATCCCGCAAGCTCGGATGGAAGGAGAGATGAGCGAGCACGAGCAATGGCAGGTGACGGCCGAGGCGGCCAAGCTCTACGAGCGCTACCCCGCCCGGTACATCCTCGGACCTTGGGCGCCGTTGCTGGTCGATGCCGCCGCTCTCGCCAGTGGCGAGCGCGTGCTGGACGTCGCCTGTGGCACCGGCCTCGTGGCGCGTATTGCTGCGCAGCGTGTCGGTCCGGCCGGACGGGTCGTCGGGGTCGACCTCAATCCGGGAATGATCGCTGTGGCGCGGTCGCTCCCGGCGCCCATTGGCACGCCGATCGAATGGCTCCAGCGCAGTGCCCTCGATCTGCGATTGCCGGATGCCAGCTTTGACGCAGTTTTGTGCCAGCAGGGCCTCCAGTTCTTTCCCGACAAGCTGGTGGCGCTGAGGCAGATGCGCCGAGTGCTCGTTCATGGAGGCCGTCTGGCGCTCAGCGTGTGGATCGGGATCGGTCCCTACCACGGCGCCGTCGGCGAAGCGCTCGCGCGATACGTCGGCAATGCGGCAGCCATGAAGTTTTGCGCCTCGCGACAGGTCCCTGCCAAAACGGAGCTGCAGCGGGTTGCAAGCGATGCGGGCTTTTCCGACGTCGAGGTGCGCGTTCGTCGGCTGGATCTCCACCTGCCCCATCTGGATCAATTCGTACTGCATCATCTGGCCTCAACACCGGTCGCACCAATAGTCGCGGCCGCGAATCCCGAGGCGCGCAACAAGATCGGCACGGACGTCATGAAACAGCTGCAGTGCTATGCCGCCGCTGACGGGGTGACCTACCCGGAAGAAACCCATGTGCTGACGGCTCGGGCTCCGTAATCACTAAAGACTCCGGGTCAAGAAAGGAGGCCAGCATGCAAAACGTTTGCCGGGTGGTACCAACGTCAACGCAATCACCCGCTTTCGAGCCAAGGAAGCCGAAGGTAAGCCTCTCTTCCCGTGTCATCGCTCCTCGCGCTGCAAGTGCCCAAATGACTGATCAGCACCCAGATTTACAATGGCAGCTCACGCGAAGGCAACTTGACGACAACCGCGTTTCGATCGTCAGAAGCTTCGGGTTCGTGGGTACTCGCTGTCAGCGCGGGGAGATCAGGGAGTCCCGTCAGAGCCTGTAGTTCTCCATACATTCCGGCGGTATTTGAGATAACTTGCTCGATCTGTTTCTCGCGCCTAGCCCATTGGCGCTGGACGGCGCGCTTCTCCTCCTGCAACCCCGTCTGCATTCCGATAAATGCTTCTGCTATTGCCTCAACTCGGTGCCGCAATTCTGTGCTCCCCACAACATACTCGTACAAGATTTCTGATTTTTGTTTCGCGCCCGCGGCACCTGCTCGGGCGCTCGCGATCTGCATCAATTGCATTCGAAGCACCGCTCCCAAACTGATCGCGCACTGCGAACTTGTGACCCAAATGCCGTTCAGGTGAATGAAGGTGCTGCAATCCTTCGGCAAAACCTCGCTGACAAGAACAGCAATCTCAGCCGCCAGCTTCCGCTGGTCATCTTTTAACTTTGGCACCCAACCCTCGCTCCACGCCTTCGTGCATTTGGATTCCCACACGATCATTCCGCACACTCGGCCGGATCGACTGAGAACTCTATGAATTAAGTCAGCGCCATTCACACCTTTCGGCACGGCCTCGATTTGATCTGTGGGAAACGCGCTACGCAGCATCTCCTCTAATTGAAGCTCCAGCACTTCTCCTTGCAGCTGCTGTGAACCTTGCTCCAGTTTCCGCTTCAGCTCTTCATTCGCCTTTTTCGCATCTTGAATTTGCTTTTCTTTTTCCGCGAGCTTCAACTGATACTGTTCGTCCGCTCGCTTCGCGGCCGCCTCCTGAATTTTCTGGCGTTCGGCGTCGATTTTACGGGCAGCCTCTAGATCGAGAGTCCTTGCTCTCTCATCCAGCTCGCGAGCACGCGTACGCACTTCGAGCTCCGCCTTCTGCGCCGCGTCCCGCTGCAGTGCGGTCTCGGCGAGTTGATTTTTCAAGTCCTGTATTTCGACTGAAAGTGATCCTCTCGCTTTTTCCTGCGCCTCCTTCTCGATGTTCGCGGCTTCCGCCGCAACTCGCTTTTGCACAGCGGCATCGATCTTCTCTTCTCGCTCTTGAAGCACCTTTTCCTTGCGCGTGAGCGAGATTTGCAGCTTGTCGATTTCAGCTCTCGATTCCGCCCGCGCCCTCTCCGCGATCTAATGGGACAGCGCTTCGCTCATAGGAATGGCGTGGCCGCAATTCGGGCATTCGATCGTATCGATTGGGTTGCCGTGAGCCTTCATGGGATCACCGGAAAATAAGTGATTCGCTATTCTATAGCACAAACCACGAACGACCCAAACGGGGCCGGCAGATTTCATCCCCGTCCGGGCTTCAACCGCCTTTCCGCCCTCTCGGTTGATCACCTTCGATGCCGAGATCGCGAAAGTTGAGCGAACAGGGAGCCTATCTAATGACGATGACCGTCCACAATGCCTGAAAATAATGATCGTGTTGTGGGCGAAGTGAGCAATTTTGCTCAGAACGCCGACCAGTCGTGCGAGTAGAGTGAAACCGCGCCAACCCTAGGGAAAAGCACAGCTGTCGATGGCGCAGACGATAGAACAACAAGAAATCTGCATGACCTCCCAAGATGCGATTGAGCGGATCAGCGCTTGCAACGCTCTCATTGAGACGCAGCGGCTGCTGAATGGACAGCCCATACCGCCGAAGATCCTGGGGGTATATTACGCGCAACGCGCCGAAGCTTACGAATCCATCTCCGACTTCGAGCGTGCCATTGCGGGTTACGAGAGAGGCCTCCAATTCTTTCCTGACACACAAGACAAAATCGACCGAGTGAAGGTCAAGGCAAGCTGGTTGCGCTTACTTGAAGGACATACAGGATGACCACGACTATCCGAACTGGTCGCGCCCTCCATTCGATGCCTATTGGGCCGAAAAGTAGCACTACTCCTGCGCGATGCCAGCAGCGCTTTTTGTTGGGTTGTGGGACAGCAGTGATTCAATGGGGGTTTGCCGTCTGGCTTTTTGCGGCACCTCATGCATTCGCTCAAGACGTGCCGTTGCAGGTCCTGGTCAATGGCCGCGCATATTTGGTGAACGGCGCCGCGATCTCGGGCCAAAACGGCAATGGGCCAATTGATGAGTTAACGGTTCGCAAAGTGAATTTCACCGCGCGCGTGCTCGATGAACAAATTCTGCATTCCGAATTCAATAAGCAACTGTTCAATGCTACAAACAGAGCAATAGTGTTCCGGGAACAAGTGTCAGGCAGGCTTCCCGAGCCATGGCGCCGGTCACTTCTGGAGGGTTCATCAGTCGCCGGGGCAGGGAACGATGCCGCACTGTCTGCGGCCAAGGAGAAATTCAAGGAATGGGCCACAAAGCTCGCGAACGATCGGAGGGAATTGGCGCTCGCGATTGTTAGGAAGGATTATCGGGACGGGATCGCCGCATACAGGGAGAATGTCGCGATTTATCGCAAGGTCATCGAACGAAACCAGACTTTGACGTATGACGATGCGCTGCGGCTGATGCGAAATGAATGGCTGACAATGCGGCTCGCCTTGGCGAGAGCGGTTGAAGAGCGGCTTAGGAGCAATGACGCGCTGGCGCCGTCAAACGTTGGCGGCTGGGATCAGGCAGACGCCAACCGGCTTCGACCGCGACTTGAAATCGAAGTCATTAATCGGATCGACAGTGATGTGAAGACTGCCGACGATCTCGAGGCGAGTGATAAAAAACTCCGCGAGATAGCTAAAATCGATGCGTCAACGCTACCAGACAAGGTTCTAGGAGACTATGTGAAGGCCATAACGGAGCTCACTATTCAAATCGAATTGTGGGCAGCAGCTTACACGTTACGGTGACCGCCATGATAGCGCGCGCCAAGCGCTCTGCTTGTTTTAGCGGCCATATCGGCTGTTGCGTTCGACAGTCGAAGGACGATATTCGCAAACCAACCGTGATCTTGGGGGCGTCAATGCGATCGCTAATGGCTTTAACAGCAATGCTTGGTGCTTTGGTTGTATTTGGATGTTCTGCGGCACGAGCGGGCTCGGTACCCGTGACCT
>JAUTWY010000162.1 GCA_030838305.1 Acidobacteriaceae bacterium | reverse complement strand
GTCTTTCGCGAGAAATCCCATTGCCAGTTACGAATATGTGGCAAGTCCTAGTTCGGGTGATTGAAATCCAATAGAACCTTGCCACCACGCTGGGAATTTTCGACCGCTTCTTTGATTTGGGACGGCTTGTATGTCGTGGTGATTGGGAGAGTTAATTTTCCGGAAGCGACCACTTTTGTTGCCTCAGTCAGTGCCGCGCGCATTTTGGGAAGATACTCTTCGTAATACATCCAGAAGCCATGGATGTTCAGTCTCTTGCCGATGAGATCGCCCTGCGACACGTGAATCGGCAAACCACTCAGCCACGCATAGCTGACGAGATGAGCCCCCGGAGAGAGAGCGCTTGTGATCGTTGCTGTCGATGGACCACCTACGGCATCAAGCCCCAGAGTTATTGGCTTTCCGCCCGTTGCACTCCGAATTTGCTTTAAGAGTTCTGGCGATTCGACGCCAGCGAAATCAACACCCAGTTTTTCAATTTCATTCAAAAGCTCGGGCCGCCTCACAATGCCCATAACCTTGAGATCGCGCGATTTTGCAATCGCGATCAGGCACCGCGCGACCTGGGAATTTGCTGCGTTTAATACAATCCAGTCTTTTGGTTTTAGCTCTACAAATTCGTCCAAGAGAAGAACTGCGGTCGTGGGATTGATATTCAACATTGAGGCCGTTTTGGCATCGACTGAAGGAGGAACAACGAAAAGGCCTTGGGCCGGGGCGAGAACTCTTTCAGCCCAGGTGGCTGTTCGAAACGGGATCGTAACGCGATCGCCTATCTGGACGCCGGTGACTCCCGGCCCGATCGCTTCGACGATTCCCGCTCCTTCGCCTCCAATCACGGAAGGAAGCTGCGGATTCAGAAAGTACACTCCGTTGGCCAAAAGAAGGTCGCTGTAGTCAATCGGCGCATACTCCATGCGCACAAGGGCCTCGTCCGCGGACGGAGCATGCGGTTCCGGAACTTCGACCATCCGTAAGTTCTGGGCCGGATTACCGTAGGCGGTGAGATGAATCGCTTTCACTTATAACGTTCTCCCTGCTCGAACAAATCTCGCCCTGCCAGCGGGCCACCTGCTTGCTGAATCAGCCCTCCGTCGCGAAGGTTTCCAAGATCGATCACGGAATAGCCGAAACCACCGAGTAGGGTTTCCACTTGCTTCTTCGCACCGTCATCGTCCGCAGAAACAAATGCGACTCGTCTTGCTCCGTTGACGATGGGATCCGCCTCCAAGTTGCGAACGGTCAAGTTGTTCAGCGCCTTGACCACCCGTGCCCCAGGGGCTAGGGCCGCAACAAGCTGGCTGGTAGAAAGGTTCCCTACATCGGCTGGCGTGAAATTTCCCGCCCCACCGTGATAAGGGTTGATAGCATCGATCAGAATCTGATTGTCCCACCCGGAAAGACTTGCGAGTGTTTCTGGCACGTTGTCCCAAGGCACAGCAAGTAGCACCATCTCGCAAGCCGCTGCCTCTTCCTTGGTGGCAGCCTGGGCCCCGGGGCCAAGTTGATCAACAATTTCTCGCAGACTTTCTAGGCCGCGGCGATTGCTGAGCTTTACCCTATGGCCTGCCTTTAATGCCTGTTTCGCGAACGCTTGTGCGAAAGGTCCAGCTCCAATGGTTCCGATTTCCATACGGATACTCCCTACGCTGAGCCTTTTCAGCCGGTGCTGCGCGTTTAGTACTCAAACCATTGATTGAGTGCTTGTACCTTTTCTTTGGTATAAGGCGGAAACAAGTGATCGATCTCCACGTCCGGAGGGGATATCAAAACTGATTTGGCGTGAGTGAGGGAGTCGAAGCCGTACTTCCCATAGTAATTTCCGATACCGGCCGTGCCCACTCCTCCGTATGGCATGGACTCGATGAACAAGAAAACGTTCGTCTGATTTACTGCGCCGCCCCCGAAAGATACAGACCGCAGGACCCGGTCAATTGCCTTTTGATCGCGGCTGAATACATAGCCGGCAAGCGGCTTTGGCATCGACTTGATCTTTGCAATCAGTGCCCCGATGTCGGAATACACAAGAATGGGCAAAAGCGGCCCGAAGATTTCATCCTCCATGATTTTGTCGGACCAGGAAATTGGGTAGAGGATAGTCGGGTCGAGATAGCGAGCTGCCGCATCGGACTTACCGCCATAGACCACGTTGGCGGGATCAATCAACGACGCCAGTCTGTTTACTGCGCTAGGGCTTATGACGCGTGAATAGTCCGGATTGCTCTTCGGGTCCGCACTGTAAAGCTCGACAACCGCTTTCTTGCACTCGGCCACGAACGCTGCCGCTACAGACTCATGAACGACCGCGTAACCCGGCGATGTACACCACTGACCGCCCCATGCCATTGCGCCCCACACGATTTTCTTGGCAGCATCCGGAATGTTGGCTGTTTCATCGACGATGGCTGGGTTCTGTCCTCCCAACTCCAACAACACGGGAGTGACGTACTCCGCAGCTGCGCGCATCACCACCTTGCCTACTGCCACGCTTCCCGTCAGAAATATGAAATCGAGAGGAAGCTTCAACAGGTTCGTCACTGTTTCTTTGGCGCCCAGTACGGCACTTAGAGATTCCGGCTCGAAATATTTAGGAATCAGTTCTTGGAGCAATTCGTCCGTCGCCAGAAGCGCTTCGGAGAGTTTCAAGATGCAAGGATTGCCAGCCGACAAAGCGGCAATCGCCGGACGCAGTGACAGCAAGAGCGGTCCATTAAAAGGACAGATGATCAGCGTCACGCCGTACGGCTCGCGATACACCATTCCCTTGTGTCCCGATGCAGCCAGAAACTTCGGGAGGGGAGCCTCGACCGGTTTCATCCACTCCTTCACCTGAGACTTCGCATATTCGGCGGTCGCGATTGTTGCGGACACCTCGAATGCGTTCTCCTGAGAGGCCGTCTTGAAATCTTTGCAAGATGCATCTGCGAAGCGCTGGTAGTTCTCCTTCAGCATTCGGCCGAGACGATCCAGCTGATCGACTCTCCACTCGTAACTCTTCGTCGCGTCCGAAGCGAAGTAGGACTTTTGTTTGTTGAAGAGCGCCTCAACGGAGGCCCATGCAGTAGCTGATTGAGTCGGCCCTGCCGGAGCTTTTGGTTGTGGTTGTGTCGACATGTTCTTCTCCTTCTCGCTCTGCTCGTTCTCTATTCGTCTTAACTCACTTCAGCGAAGCACTATTGCGAGCGCCCGCCTCTGTGACGAGAACCATGCGAAACCGTGCTTTTGCCGCCATCATTCGGTCGTATGCTTCGCGAGCCTTGGATAGAGGCATGACTTCGATCATTGGCTCGACATTTTCGAGCAGGGAAAACTCGACTGTTTCTTGTTCGTCCTGCACGCTACCGGTGGTCGATCCAGAGATGGAGTGCATGCCGAAAATGAGGGAGCCGGTACTCACTTCCAGGGGATCCGGGGCGATCCCGATCACCAACAGTTTTCCCCTCACGGCGAGTCCGTTTACGAGGCCGGACATTGCTTTGCCACTTGGAGCCGTGGCAAGGATGGCATCGGCTCCGCCAAGCGCTCGTAGACTGGCTCCCGCATCTTCCGCTCCGCTGTCGATGTACTGGTGCGCGCCGAGTTCTTTTGCGAGCTTCTCCGACTCAGGACCACGACCAATGGCGATAGTCCTGAATCCCATCCGCCTTGCGTACTGAATCCCGAGGTGTCCAAGTCCGCCAACTCCTTGGATCGCGACGAGGGCACCGGCACGCAAGCCGGCGTTTCGCAGGGCGTTGTATGTCGTCACACCCGCACATAGGAGTGGTGCGGCCTTGACAGATTCCAGACCGTCCGGAATCGTAACCGTGGTTCGCGCCTCCATGATCATGGCTTCGGCGTATCCGCCGTCGATCATGATGCCGGTGAGCACACCGTTCGTGCAGTTGACAAAGTCTCCTCGAAGGCACGAAAGGCAGGTGTCATCCCATCCACCGCAGATTCCAACACCCACTCGCTGCCCCACGGAACGGGTCGTGACATTAGCGCCCACGGCGTCGATGCGCCCGATGACTTCGTGCCCGGGGACGCGGGGATAAGTAAGGTTAGGCAATGCGCCGTCTATCAGCAGGCTGTCGGTGTGGCAAACGCCGCAAGCCTCAACCCGGATGCGAACTTGATTGGGGCCGGGCTCTTGTAGCGGCCGGCTAACCTCAGTGAAGACGCCGGGTTTGCTGATTTCAATTGCTCTGTACGTTGCGCTCATATCGCCTCGGCTTGATTCGATGAACCGTTACTCTAGGCCGCGAATTGCTTCAGGTGGTA
>JAUTWY010000149.1 GCA_030838305.1 Acidobacteriaceae bacterium | reverse complement strand
ACGAACGCGCGTCCGCGCGTAATCTCCAGCAACTGCCGAATTCGTTCGGCTGCCAAGGCGGTAAATTCCTGAGTACGAGGATCGGGCAGGTCGGGCGGCATATACAACAAGGCTTGGTTCTCATAATCGAAATGAGAGGGCACCAACAACTCTCGTGCATATTCAAGGCCGAGCCGTTGCCGCATATAGTCAAAGCCACCTCCAACAGCCAATGTGGCCGAAGCCAATACGGCGCAATCGAGTCTGTCGAACAGTGACATCTTCAGAATCGGCGCCACATCAATCGGGGTAGCTTGCAAGAAGACAGTATTCCGGTCATGGCCGCTGATTCCGCGCGTGCTGCGTCTCTCGATCCAAAAGACAATGTTCGCTGCACTCTCTTCCATTAAGAAGCGCAGCTGGTTTCTCAATTCTCCGGCACGTCGGGAGAACGCAAGAACTTCCTCCGCCTTTTGAGAGAGCTGTTCCAACTCGGATTCGATCCACTGTAGCGAGTTCAACAATGCCGTGTATTCTTCCCCATTCTCTTCTAGAAAGTCGCGGCGATTTTCAAATGCGAATCTACCCTTCCCAGGGGGAAGCAGAGAGAAAAACAAGGCGGCATTATCGCGTACGCTCCTGATGGCCCCAGAAATTCCGCTCGAGAACGTTTGACCCTGTGTTGCGGCGTGCTCTACGTCATGCGCTAGTTCATCGATGCGCGCGCTGCTAACGGACACTCCAAAGTAATTCCCCGCTACATTCTCAAGCTCGTGTGCTTCGTCGAAAATCACGGAACCGACATCGGGCAAGATGCCGGCATCGTATGAGCTATCCGCAGCCCTCTTGATCACTAGGTCAGCAAAGAAAAGATGGTGGTTAACTATGACGATATCGCTCTTCGCAGCTTGTTGCCTCATCTCCGTAATAAAGCACTTACCGAACTCACTGCACTTTTGCCCGGTACAGGCATCGGCCCTCGCATCAAGCTTATGCCACAATGCACTGTTTTCAGACATTTCGGCCAATTCAGCACGATCGCCGGTCTGAGTGGTTCTCTCCCAACTAGAAATTTCCGAAAAATGATTAATCTCCTCTAATCCACTCAATACGGGCTTTGCCGTTAGGTCGTAAAGTTTTTTGCGGCAGAGATAATTGTTGCGGCCCTTCATGTAGCAAACCGAAAGCCGGCGGCCGGAAGACGCCTCTCCAAACAGCGCCTGCTCCAGAAACGGAATATCTTTGTAGAAGAGTTGTTCCTGCAGGTTCTTGGTGCCCGTTGAGATGATCACGCGCTTGCCCGAGCGGATCACGGGTAACAAGTAGGCGAGGGTTTTTCCCGTGCCCGTGCCGGCTTCCACAATCAGGTGGCGCTTTTCTTCAAGCGCCTGCTCGACTGCCTGTGCCATCTGCAACTGCCCCCGGCGGAATTCATACCCGGGATGCATGCGCGCCAGCATTCCGCCGGGCGCAAAGAATTGATAGAGAGAAGTGTCCTTTCCGCTGGGCGAGCCCGCGGGCGCTGCGGAAGAAGCGGGTTGAGAGCTTAAAGCCACGGGAGTCTCTATAATACGAGTTCCGGGGAGATTGGAAGAGTTCGTTGCCACCAAGGCAGAAAAACCTTAGGTCTCGCGACCCAAGGACAGCCGAGAGCCTGCCCTGAGCTGGTCGAAGGGGCGGCTGTCCCCACATTAAAACTCAGAATTAAGACTCAACGTTGACCCAACCTACCTACAACTCGACGAGCACTCTCGCCACCACCGCAGCCGGCGTTCCGACGCTGGCCATCGTGGGCCGACCCAACGTGGGCAAGTCTACGTTGTTTAACCGCATCGTCGGTTCGCGCCGCGCTATTGTCGGCGACGAGCCTGGCATCACGCGCGACCGCTTGTATGGTGACGCAGAGTGGCGCGGACGGCGCATCCGCATCATCGACACCGGCGGAATCATTCCGGAAGACAAGGATTTCATCCCTGCGGAAATCTTCCGCCAGGCGCGGGTTGCGTTTGACGAGGCTGCGGCCATCGTCATGGTGGTCGATGGCCGCTCGGAAGTCGCGGCACCGGACATCGAACTTGTGCAACTTCTGCGAAAGACCGGACGCCCGCTGTTTCTCGCGGTCAACAAGGCTGACAGCGAAAAGCAAGCGTCGATTGTTGACGAATTTCATCGGCTGGGGATCAACCGGATGTTTCCCGTCTCCGCCGAACACGGGCGCGGGATCGACGATCTGCTGGATGCGGTGTTTGAAATCTTGCCCCCGCCTGCCAACGACATAACTAGCTCCGACGACACAGAGGAATCGGAGGGAAAACCGCTTCCAGCAGACGATGAATTAGCGGCAGCAGACGAGCCCGTCTACGAAACCAAGGTCGCCATCATTGGCCACCCCAACGTCGGCAAGTCGACGCTGCTGAATCGCCTGACGGCCTCCGACCGGGCCATCGTCTCGCCCATCCCTGGCACAACGCGCGATGCCGTCGATGAAATTATCGAGCACAATGGACGCCGCTTCCGCTTTATCGATACCGCAGGCATTCGGCGAAAGGGCAAAACGCACTTGATGGCGGAAAAACTTTCGGTCGTAATGGCGCGCAAGCATCTCGAAGGGGCTGACATTGCGCTGCTGGTGATCGACGCCGCCGAGGGCGTCAGCCAACTCGACGCCGCCATCGCCGGCTACGCCCACGAGAGCGGGCGCTCGATGATCATCGTGGTCAACAAATGGGACCTCCTTACCAGCGGCACGCTCAAGGCTGGCAGGCCCTCGAAAGCCATGCGCATGCGGGAAAGCAAGCGTCCCGGCGACCGCGAAGCTTATGAAGAACGCCTGCGCTGGGATCTGAAATTCCTGAACTACGCGCCTATCGTCTTCATTTCGGCGCACACTGGCAAAGGCGTCGAGAGAATCTTTCCGCTGCTGGAACAGGTCGCGACCGAGCGCCGCAAGCGCATCTCGACGTCGGCCATGAACCGCTTCATCGAAACCGTGGATTTCGAGCGAGCCTCCGTCCCGATGCGCTCGCGCGTAAAGATTCTCTACATGACGCAGGCGTCAGTCGCCCCGCCAACTTTTGTGCTCTTCACCAACCGCGCAGTGAAGCTCCACTTCTCCTACCAACGTTTTCTGGAAAACCAGATTCGGAAAGCCTTCGGATTTTTGGGGACGCCGATTTGGATCAAGAACAGGGCCAGGAATTAGAAACGAGTCTCCGTTACTCTCTCCCCAGCGCCACGATCCATCATCCGCAGTCCCACGGGCTGCACGCCTGCCTGATGCGCCACGTCAATCACGTCCGCCGCATCTCGGTCCCATTTCCAAGCACCGACGTAGCTTGAATTTTCCCTAGCCTGCATCATTCTTAGAAGAGATCTCGGACAGACGCCTTTGGCCCTCAGAAGCAAGATTCGACTCCTCGGCGGCACGTTCGTGCTTGCGGCGGTGGTGTCGTATCTGCTCATGATCGTCATTCCTTACTACCTCTTCTTCCCGGCCTTGGTAATGGTGTGGCCGACGCTGTATGTTTACTGGCCGCGGTTGAGACAGTGGCGGGCCGTCTTAAAGCTCACCAACGCCTCTGCGCCCTGCCAGTCGCACCCGCCGGTTCGAAGGCGTCCACTCTGGCAGCGTCTGGTCCGCGGCACGCTTCAGTGGGTTGGCGGTGTCGTGCTGGCGCTACTTCTCATGTCGATGACCGTCGTCGTGCCCGTCGTTCTGTGCTTCCACAGGGCAAGAAAGGCACACGACGCCGTTCACATTGGCATGACTGTCCCAGAGGTGCTCCATGCGGTCACGGATTGCGACCTCTTCGGGGCGAGTTCCGAAAGCCCCCTCGATGACAAAGCCGCTGCGGACAATATTCCCGCCGTGAATCTAGGGAGCGGAAAGGACGGCAATTACCGGATGTACGACTTGGAAATGCGCCAGGACCTTCGATCGTCCGAATCCGAGGCAAGCGAGCGCCTTCAGGCAAAGCTCCACGACGGCTACCCATGGCATTTCTACTACACTTATATCAACATGACTCCGATGCACGTCACCTTCAGCGTGGTCTTCGGCCCCGACGGCCGGGTCACAGAAGTGAAGCCAGTATACGGTTTTGACTGAGGTAGATGTTCAGGACACTCCTAATCTCTGGTCACCTCGCGATCCATGGTCAGCAGACCCACGCGCTGCACCCCCGCATGGTGCGCCACGTCAATCACGTCGGCCACGTACTGGAAATCGACGTCAGCATCGCCGCGTACGAAGGCCACTTTCTCAGCGCGCTTTAAGTAAATCTCCGCGAGGCGCCTCTCCAGGTCTTCCCAGCGCACGGCGTCCTGATTGATCTTCACCGTCGGCGGCTGATCTTTCTTCGTCCACACCACTTGGATGACGACTGTGCTTGGCTGCGGAATGTTCTCTGCTTGCTTCTGATCCGGTTGTGGTATCTGTGCTGTTTCGCCCTGTTCTTTGTCCATCGAGACTACAACCATGAAGACGATGATCAGCGTCAGCAGCACGTCGATCAGCGGCGTGACGTTAATCTCAGGACCGCGCGCACCTCCGCCTGCCATGGAGAACGACATTGAAAGCTCCTTACTAGCACGCGCGTGTCTGCAACATCAGACACCTGGGTAACCGTAGGAGTTCCCGTGCTGTCGCTCTGCGCAAGCGTCTGCCCGGCGGCGGCGAAACCAAGGTTCCTCGCTTCGCTCGGAATGACATCAAGACGGCGACGGTATTGGATCATCTGCTCGTGAAATGCGTCATTGGCCGCCGCTTTTCCTGCCCGTATGGGCAAGGCAAGGGCAAGACTGCTGAACGGTGAATTGGGAGTCTATCCAGTCGGCTCCGGCATGGGCGGCAACGGAGGCGGCTCATACGGAGGCGGAGAATGTGAGGGCGCAATTTGCGGCGCGGCAGGTGCTGGAGGGTAGAGAGCGGAACTTAGCGCGGGATAACGAGCTGCGAAGAAATAAATGGAATAGGCGGGAAAGAACACGATCGCAGGCACGGAAATCAACGATGTCATGAAAAGGAAGACCACCAGCAACACGCATCCCGCAACTACTGCCATCGTGATCGTGTATACCGTCCAACCCACTCCTGCCGCCTTTGCGGCTACCACAGCAGCGATTGCCGCGCCCGCCACAGGAAGCAAAATGATCAGGGCAAGAATGAAGCCCACTATACCGAGAACGATCGCAGCTCCAATCGCGAGCACGATCTTCATCCCCACATAGCCGGCATACCCGCTCTTCTCGGTATTCATCATTGCCCATAGCCGCCGCCATCCTTCAATCGCGCTAATGCCTTCCAGCGCCATTTGCGGCACAACAAAGTCTTTGGTCAGAACATAGATCACTGCGGTAGCGATCAATAGGATGGCGAACGCGAAAAACAAGACGATGCCTCCCAGCACCAGCCCCATCACGTGCTGCTTGGGTTGGCTAAGCCATCCCAAAGCGAAGGCGATCCCAGCCGGAATTCCGATCAGCACGATGAGCGCGCCCAAGGTCACCGCTGTGTAAAGCAACTTCCAGAGGAAATACCGCCAGCCGTGCCCTTGTCGGGCTGTCCAATTTTGGCGAATATGGCATTCTTTAGCCAGCACGCTGTCGAACAAAATAAAGCGCATCACGCTGCTGATATACATCAACACGATTCCGAGCACCAATCCGGCAAATATCAGCACCGCGATCAATCCGGCGTAGACCATGGGATCGATCCCCGCCAAGCCCTGTGGCAGCAAGTGCTCCGAACCGGTCTGGCGCGGGACATTAAAATTTGACATGTTGGGTGCGTTGCATCCGCCGCCAGAGCTGAGTTCGCCGGCCAGGAGTCCCACGAACGCAAGCCGCACCCATTGGCTGAACCGAAATGGCTGCAAAAGTTGCCGCTTGGTGTGCTCGAAGGCGGGAGCGATGGCGTCCACGGCGGAAAATGGCAAGCGGTTACCTCTTTTTTGCGGAATGGGGAGCAAGGTACTGCAATAAGGTGCGCGCGTCAAATGAATTCTAAGAATTTGAATTCTAAGAATTAGACATGAATTCTAAGACAATTCTAAGACTATGAATTCTAAAGAAGTGAATTCTAAATAAGAAAGAATAGAGTAGGGCTGGCTTCACTCATATCGAAGCGCTTCAACCGGATCGAGTTTTGACGCACGTAGAGCCGGTACCAATCCGCTGATTGCGCCCACCACCAGCAGCACTGCCGTGGAAAGCACAACTGTCATCATCGAGATGCGCAGGTGAATATCGCCCTGGCCCGAGTCGTCTTCAAACAGTGGCCCCATCATCGGCATGGTTCCGACCGCCCATGCGATCAAATAAGAAAGGGCAACCCCGATGGCGCCGCCCAGCAGCATGATCAGCAAAGTCTCTGCGAGGAATTGCAGCCTGATGTGACGCTTTCGTGCTCCTAACGCCCGGCGCAAGCCTATCTCGCGGATGCGTTCGTCCACCGTGACCAGCATGATATTCATCACGCCCACGCCGCCGATGCCCAAGGTCAAAGTGCCGATGAAAGCAAGCAGCACCTGCAACCCAATGGTCAAGCCATCGATCACCGGACGGAACTCATCCCGCCCGAACATCTGAAAGGCTTTAGGATCGGTCGGCGAGAATCCCTGCCTTGTGGCCACAGCCGCCAGAACCTGCGCCATCGCTTTCTTCTCGAACTGCGGCGCGATGGGCTCAAACAGCATCACGGCGGCATAGCGCGTATTCCACAAATCCCCCGCGGTCGAGTAGGGAATCCACGAGGATTCATCGTCGCTGCTGAAGTAATTGCTGAGCTGAATTTTCCGGGCCATCACACCGATCACGGTGAAACGCACGCCGCTCACTGTGACGGTCTCCCCAACTGCAGGCCTGCCGCTGAACAGCTCTTCTTTCAGGCGTCCACCCAAGAAGATCACGCGCCGCCGTTCCATTTCGTCGGCAGCATCGATCCAGCGGCCCTGCGACGGCACCTCATTCCGCATTTCGCCATATTCGGGACAGACTCCGCGCACCGGCGCGGTTCCCACCATGCGGTCGCCGTATGCGATCCCGGGACGGCTCACCGTTTCGCGGCACACATGCTTCACCAGCGGGGCGGTGGCTTTTACCATGTCGACGTCCGCTAGTTCGATCAGAACTTTCTTGCCTGCGCGCTGGCCTCCCGGCTGTTCGCTCGTCTGCTGCGGCCAGCAGATGACGACGCTCTTTCCGAAGGCGTCGAAGCCGTGCACCAGAATGCTGCGGAAACTATTGCCGTAAGCAATCAGGAGTGTAACTGTGGCAATACCCCAGACAACGCCGAGCATGGTGAGCAGGCTTCGCGTCACGTTACGCTTGAGAGCAATCCAAGCTTCGAGAATGATTTCAATCAGCATATCGGTTCGTGTGATACCGGATCTCTGACCCGGTCAGCCGGGTACTCAGAACCGTGCAAGCACGGTGTCCGGGTCATCGACCCGGACCCGCCCATGCTTACCCTCCTGCCTCGTAGCGAAGTGCTTCTATGGGATCAATGGACGCCGCTCTCCGTGCCGGATAAAGCGCCGCCGCAATGGCAATCGTGCCCAGCAACCCAGTCGCCACCAAGGCTGACGTCCAGTCTGGAATCAGACCTGCGAAGAAGTCGGGCATGGGGAGAAGATTCACCAGCGCGCAAAATCCAAAGGCCACACCCAGTCCAACCGCGCCGCTCAAAAAAGCAATCATTAAAGCTTCGACAAAAAACTGCCGCAAAATCGTCCCAGCGGGCGCGCCGATCGCCTTGCGCACGCCAATTTCGCGCGTGCGCTCGCGCACCGCAACCAGCATCACATTCATCACGCCGATGCCGCCCAGCAGCAAAGTAACGATTCCCACCGCGCCCAGGAAATATTTCATTCCATCGGTCATCGTCTTGAAGGCCTGCGCCTCCTGCACCGTGTCCCAGATGGGACAGGCTTCTTTGTCTGCGGGATCATAACGATGCATGCGAGCCAACGCCACGCGCACTTCATGCTTGCAGGCGGTGTGCTGTTCCACCGATTTTGGTGTCACCAGGAGTTGGTCGAATGTGGTCGCAGTCCCCGGCGGCTTGTCGGGAAAGTCACGGCGCATGGCGGCGAACGGAATGAATATCTTATTTACGTCCCACCCGTCATAGCTGGAGTCTTGTTTCTTCTTCGCCATGACTCCAATCACGACGAACGGAAAATCATTCAAATAGACGTTCTCTCCCACGGGATTCCGGCCTGGAAACAGCTGTTTAGCCGCATCCGATCCCAGGAAAGCAACGCGCCTCGCTTCGCGCATGTCATCCCAGTCGTAGAATCGTCCCTGACCCACGTCGAGGGTGCGGATGTAAGCAAATTGCGGATGCGACCCGGTCACCGTTAGCGCGGCATTGTTGAAGTTGCTGTGCGCCCGTACCGTGTCCTGCTCCAACTCTGGAATGGCATATTGGCAGTCCGGCGTTTCCGCCCATATCACCGGCAGATCCTCATCTTCCCAGTGCACGACGCGGCCCGCGTGCGTTCCTCCAGCCTGCAAGCTGGTGCGGCCGTGAAACACAATCATCACGTCCTTGCCCAGGTTTCTGGTCTGTTCTTCCTGACCTTTTCGCAAGCCTTCGCCGGCCGCTACCATCAATACGATTGACACAATGCCCCAGGCAATGCCAAACATGGTCAAAAAAGCGCGCAATTTGTGCGCCCACAGGGTCCGCAGCACATCCCGGAATAGGTCGGCAAGAGTCATCGGCTTTATTTGGACGCGACCGGCCGGGGAACGTAAGCCAGCCGCGCCGGTTGCGTCACGGTTATAGATACGCAGCTGGAGAGCATTTTGTTGCAGGGAAAACGCGGCGATTGCGGTCTGCTTCCGGCTTCTCCGGCTCACTCCTGGGCTATTTGGAGATGGTCTTCTCCATGGTGAACAGCGGTGTGCCGAATAGATCGTGAGGCTCGCGGTCCATCCGCCGAAAGCCGGACTTTTCATACAGACGAATAGCAGAATGGAGGAACGGGGTCGTGTTCAGAAACAAAGCGGTGATCCTTTGACTGATGGCCCAGGCTTCGACCTGCTGCAGCAGTCGCGAGCCTGTTCCCGATCCCCGGGCCGCCGGGATTACACCCATGCCGCGGATATAGACCGACGCACCTTTTATGACGGCAGCCGCTGTGCCTAGCAGTTCTGCCTGACGCACCGCGACC
>JAUTWY010000138.1 GCA_030838305.1 Acidobacteriaceae bacterium | reverse complement strand
GCCCATGGTTTGCTTTGTCAACGTGGAAAGCGTGGACAGAATCATCTACTCCATCTTCCAGAGATTCAACCTGGAATGGAAAACCCGCACCCTCAACCTATTTACACAAGCAGCTTGACGTCACCGGTTTTTCCTCAACCGCAGGGGAGGGCGGTTTGTCTTTTACCCCCTTTCCGGCGTATATTAAAAAACTGGAACTGTTGTGTAGTACGAGCATTTGGCGAAGCACACCAGTGGGCGCAAGCCCACTTTTTCGTTGCAGGGGAATCTGCCGGGTGAGCTTACATGTAAGTTATTGGATGCATGGCACTTGATCTTGATCGGGTACGCGAGATTGCGGAGCGGGTAGCGGTCTCCAGCGGGCTGGAAGTGGTCGATGTCGAGTTGCGCGGGAGCGGCAATGCCCGAATGCTGCGCGTGTTCCTGGACAGGCCTGGGGCGGCGAGCGGCGATCCTCTAGCCGGAGTTACGCACGGAGATTGCGCCAACTTTAGCCGCGAGTTTGGCACCATCCTCGATGTCGAGGATAGTATGCCGGGCAGCTATACGCTGGAGGTTTCATCGCCCGGACTGGATCGGAAACTGACGAAGGCTGCTGACTTTACTCGCTTCACCGGGAGCCGGATGAAGCTGATGACAAGGCAGCCGGTGAACAACAATCGCTACTTTGAAGGACGCCTGGAAAGCTTTCGCGAAGGCTTGTTGACGCTGGATCTAAGCGCAGCCAGCAAGAAGTCAAAAAAGAAAATGGGCGCGGCAGCCGATCAGGGGCAGAAGATAGGAATTGAATTCGCCAATGTGGAGAAGGCGAATCTGGTGCCGGAAATCTAGGGAGATTGGGCAATTGAGTAATTTCGTGATTGGGTAATTTGAAAAACCGGCGCCGCTGAGTTGCTTTTTGTTTTTCAATTACCAAATTACAAAATTGCGCAATTACTAAATGGTTTTTATGGCGAGTGAGCTCTACAACACGATCGACGCGCTAAGCCGCGAAAAGGGGATTGATCCGCAGATTGTGGTAAGCGCCGTGGAAGATGCCATTGTGATGGCCACGCGCAAATACTACAAGACCCAGGAAAACCTGCGCGCTGAGCTGGACAAGGAAACCGGCAAGATCAATGCTTTCGCGGTAAAGACGGTAGTCGAAACACCGGAGCAAGTGGAAGATCCGCTGCTGCAGATTACTTTGGAAGATGCGCGCAAGGCCGATCCCGCTCTGGAAGTCGGCGGAGAGTTACGGATCCCGAAAGTTACGGAAGGAATCCTGGGACGCATTGCGGCGCAACTCGCAAAACAGGTGATCTTCCAGAAGGTGCGCGAAGCCGAGCGCGACACAGTCTACAACGAGTACATCGGTCGCGTGGGCGAAGTGGTAAATGCGACCGTGAAGCGGGTCGAAGGTCCGGATGTGATTTTCGACATCGGCAAAGCCGAAGCGCGCATGCCGCGCAAGGAACAATCGCGGTTGGAATCGTTTGCCATCGGCGAGCGGGTTCGCGTGGTGATCGCGCGCGTGGAAAAAGCTTCGAAAGGGCCTGGCGTAGTGGTGTCTCGCGCTGTGCCGGACCTGGTGCAGCATTTGTTTCAGACGGAAGTACCCGAGATTTACGATGGTACGGTAGTGATCCGCGCAATTGCGCGTGAGGCTGGCGAGCGCACCAAGATCGCGGTCATGTCCAAGGACAAGGACGTGGATGCCGTGGGCGCCTGCGTGGGCATGAAGGGGATGCGGGTGCAATCGATCATCCGTGAACTGCACGGCGAAAAAATTGACATCATCGAGTATCACGAAGACGCCGTAACCTTCGCCGAAAAGGCTTTGCAGCCGGCGAAAGTGAGCAAAGTCACGGTGGTCGATTCCGGAGGCAAGCATCTCGAAGTTGTCGTCGACGACAGCCAGCTTTCTCTTGCCATCGGCAAGAAGGGTCAGAACGTACGGCTCGCGGCGAAACTGCTGGGCTGGAAGATCGACATCAAGAGCGAGGAAGAAAAGCGGCAGGAAGTTGAACTGCAAATGTCGGCTATGGTGCCGCAAACTTCAACTCCTTTGGAGAGCGTACCTGGTCTGGGTGAAGGGCTGGTGGAAAAGCTGGGTGCTGCTGGCGTCACAACTGTAGAGGCCCTGGCTGATATGACTCCGGAGCAACTGGAGGCGATCGAGGGCATCGGACCGAAGACGGTGGAAAAAATCAGCCTTGCGGTGAATAATTACTTTGCCAGCCTCGAAGGCGTGGCGGTTGAGGGTGAAGTTGTGGAAGGCGAGGCCGCCGCCGCTGAGTCATCCCAAGCGGGCGAAGAGGTGGCTGCTGGCGAAGAAGTAATGGCCAGCGACGAATCTGCGCCTGCTGAAGAAGCCGCTGCGGCGCCGGCGACTGCTGCCGTAAGCGAAAACGAAGCGCAGGCAGAGCGTTCCGAACAAGAGCCTGCTGCGGAACCCGAGCGCGCTTCCGACACTAAAGAATAATTATGACGCGCTGCCCTAAGTTCGACGGCGTGGGACCGAAGAAATTGACTCCGTGAGGTCGCAATGAAGACCTAAGTACAACACGGAGAAACGAAAGGCCGGATGAGTAAGGTTCGAATTAACGATCTTGCCCGAGAGCTGGAAGTTAAGAGCCGGGCTATTCTTGACACCCTTCCGCTGGTCGGAGTGACGGAGAAAAAGACGCACTCCAGTTCTTTGGAAGAACACGAGGCGGAGAAGGTACGGGTGTACATCCGTTCTTCGGTGGAAGGTTCATCCTCTCCAGGCAAATCCAGTTCGCGCGCGTCGCGCGGCGAAGAAGAAATCAAAACCAAGATTGATCTGTCAAACATCTCCCGGCCGGGAGACGTCCTGAGAGCCATTACGCAGAAGAAGGAAGCCGCCGCACCGCCGGCAACGCCCCGTCCCGCCGCGCAGGCTCCGGCAGACAAGCCTGCAGCCGCGCCTCCGGCCGGAGTGAGCCGTCCTACCACGGTTGCGCCACCACCGGCGAAGCCCGCAACGCCTTCTCCAACAGTTACGGCGAGTGCGTCCCCGACGACTCCAGCAATTTCCACGCGTCCTGTCGTCACGCCCCCACACGCATCGGCGCCCGTAGTCGCAACGCCGGCACGTCCGGTTACGCCGCCTCCCGCGGCGCAAGTGCCTTCCGGCGCACCGGCAACTGTTTCCGCAGCCGCAGCTCCCCCGACTGCGAGTCCGGCGCGTCCAGCTGCTACGCCTCCACCCGCGCCGCGCATGATCGTTCCACAAACGGGCCCCAGACCCGTGTACAAAGCTCCATTGCGGCCCGCTCCGCCTCCGGTTCAGCCGGGAGTTCCAATAGGCGGCACAATGCGGCCCGCTCCAGGGCGTCCCGTACCCGGCCAGCCTATCTTCCAGCGCCGTCCGCCAGCTGCGGGCGGAGCTCCCGGTGCGCCGCGTCCGCCGCTGCGTCCTGGTGAGCGCAGGCCGATGCATCCCACGCGGCAGTCTCCTGCAGGAGCGCGTCCGCTGGGCGTCGGTCCCGCGCTTCCGCCTCCTGGAACGACTCGTCCTGGCAGTCGTCCCGGTGGTCCGGCGCGACGGCCTGGTCAGCGCTATGTTCCGCGTGGCGTGAAGGAAGGGCCGATGAAGGGCTACACGCCGCCACCGCGGATGGTGGTGTCGAACGAGCCTCTACCGATCACGCGCAGCATCACGATCACGGAAGGCATCAGCGTGAAAGACCTGGCCGAAAAGCTGGAGATTCGCGCTAAGGATCTGATCTCGCGGCTCCTGTCTAAGGGTGTATTCGCCACAATTAACCAAACGCTCGATGCGGAACTGGCCAGCGAAATGGCCCGCTTCTTCGGCGCGGATACAAATGTGATCACATTCGAAGAGCAGACGGCGAAAGAAGTTGATGCGGCCGCGGCCGGGGTGGAGTCTGTCCCGGAAACCGGGATCCGTCCGCCCGTGGTTACGATCATGGGGCATGTCGATCACGGCAAGACTACGCTGCTCGACTCGATTCGAATCACGAATGTGGCTGGCGGAGAAGCTGGGGGCATCACGCAGCACATCGGCGCATACAAGGTACGAATCACCGACAAGGAGTCCCCGGCATTCGGACGCGAAATTGTGTTCCTCGACACGCCTGGTCACGAGGCGTTCACGCGCATGCGTTCGCGCGGCGCGAAGGCGACCGACATTGTGGTGCTGGTGGTAGCAGCCGATGACGGCGTCATGCCGCAGACGCTTGAAGCCATCGACCACGCGCACGCCGCCGAAGTTCCCATCATTGTGGCGGTCAACAAGATCGATAAGCCCGATGCTTTGCCCGACCGCGTCAAAAAGCAGCTCGCCGATCGTGGCCTGGTGCCGGAGGAGTGGGGCGGCAAGACGGTATTCGTGGATGTTTCCGCAAAGAAGAAAACCAACCTGAATCTCCTGATGGAAATGATCTGCCTGGTTGCCGATCTTGGCGAATTGAAGGCTACTCCGGAGCGCGCAGCCACCGGCGTGGTGCTGGAAGCCAAACTGGATCGGGGACGCGGCCCCGTGGCAACCGTGCTGGTGCAGAACGGAACGCTGAACGCGGGCGACAATTTTGTTGTCGGCAATGTGTACGGGAAAGTTCGCGCCATGTTCGATGATCGCGGCGCGCAGTTGCAGACCGCTCCACCGTCGACGCCTGTCGAAATCATCGGCATTGAAGCGCTGCCGCAGGCTGGTGATCAATTTGTCGTAGTGGCCGATCGCGACAAGGCCCGCGGCATTTCGGAATACCGCGAACAGAAATCGCGCGAAGCCGCACTAGCCAAGAGTTCTCGCGTGTCGCTCGAAGGGCTGGCGGAACAGATCAAGGCCGCCGGCACCAAGGAACTGAACGTCATTCTCAAGGGCGACGTACAGGGATCCGTGGAAGTGATTACCGATCTGCTCACCAAGCTCTCGAACGAGAAGGTACGGTTGAAACTCCTACGGTCAGGTGTGGGCGCGATCACGGAAACCGATGTCCTGCTGGCGTCGGCGTCGAATGCCATCATCATTGGCTTCAACGTGCGCCCGGAGCGCAAGGCGCAGGAGATTGCCGAGCAGGAGAAAGTGGATATCCGCCTGCACTCGATCATTTACGAATTGCAGGATGAGATCAAGCGCGCCATGAGCGGCTTGCTCGAACCTACGATCAAGGAAAATTACCAGGGCCGTGCCGAAGTGCTCAACGTTTTCCGCATCCCGAAAGTTGGCACGGTCGCCGGTTGCCGCGTCAGTGATGGCTTGATCAAGCGCGATTCCGAAGTCCGCCTGTTGCGCGACAACGTGCAAGTGTTCAAAGGCAAAGTGGGATCGCTACGGCGCTTCAAAGATGATGCCAGCCAGGTTACGAACGGCATGGAGTGCGGCATCTCGATCTCGAACTACGGCGACATCAAAGTCGGCGATGTGATCGAGGCGTTTGTCACGGAGAGAATTGCCGCGGAAGTAATTGCTTAAAACGTTCTCAGTTCTCGGTTCTCAATTCTCAGTCGTCGGGCACGACGTTTTCGCTGAGAACTGAAAACCGAGAACTGAGATCTGCATGCCCATCGCCTTCCTCACCCTCGAACTTCACATCGAAGCCGCTCAATCGCTCAAAGATAAACGTCAGGTTGTGCGCAGCTTGAAAGACCGTCTGCGCGCCAGCTTTAACGTTTCCGTTGCTGAACTCGAGGCTAGCAGCCTCTGGAACCGCGCCACCGTTGGCGTGGTCGGTATCTCGGATTCACGCGACTACCTCGATGGTCTAATGAAAAACGTAGAGCGGCAGGCTACGCGTATTGCAAACAATCATGGGGCTGATGTGGCCGACTCGTTTGTGGAGTATCTGTAAGCAATCGATCTTGCCGACGACGAACGGCCAACGACGACTGACCAACGACGATCGACGGTTGCTCCCCTATCGCATTGTTACTTCTGTACTTACCCTAACCCCTCGTTTGTGCGCCACAATAGCACTTCAGAGCCAACACGGGTAGCCAGTTTTCTGATATTCTCATGCGTTTTACTTCGAGGTGAGCAGTGGAGAAGCGTGGGGTGAAATATCATCGCGGGCGGTTGGGCGAGGCCTTACGCGAGGAGATCGAGACTCTGGTGGAAGGGGAACTGGCCGATCCCCGCATCGGGCTGGTACGCGTGACTGCTGTGCACGTGGCCGATGATGGCCGCTCGGCGCAGGTTCTGGTGGATGTGGATGGCGACGACCAGGAAGCCGAACGAAGTCTCGAAGGATTGCTCGCCGCGAAAGAATATATAAAGCATGAATTGGTGGAGCGTTTGCGGCGAAGACGCGCGCCAGAATTATATTTCCGTTTAGACCGTTCGGAGCGGGAGAAAGCCCGCGTGGAAGAATTATTGGCGCGGGCGAAAAAAAGAATGAAGGCCCGCGAGAAGCCGGCAAGTAAGAAGGCGTAGAACTCATGTTGCAGGACGTTCTTCAGCAAATCGAGCAACGCGACCGCTTCGTGCTTACCTCGCACGCGCGGCCTGATGGCGACGCTATCGGATCGGCGCTGGCGTGCTGCCAGGTCTTGCGCGCCATGGGGAAGCAGGCCGATGTGGTGCTCCACGATGGCGTGCCGCGCATTTATCGCGCGCTGCCCTTCGCCGATCAGGTGCTGCAAGCCGATCGCGTTCTAGGCAATTACGAGGCGGCGATCATTCTTGAGTGCGACAGCATTCACCGCACTCGGCTTGAAGGCCTGGAAGACCGCTTTCTGATCAGCATCGATCACCATGTCAGCGGGCGGCCATTCGCCGACGTGAACTGGATCGATCCCAAGGCTGTAGCCACGGGAGAAATGGTTTTTCGCCTGGCCCGTGAAGCGGGAACGCCGTTCTCTCCAGAGATCGCGACCTGCCTCTACACCGCGCTGATGACTGACACCGGATCATTCATGTTTCAGGGAACGAACGAGCACACATTTGCCCTGGCGCGTGAATTGGTTCTGGCGGGCGCGGATCCTTCCCATTGCGCGCGCAGCATTTATTTCGCGCATTCGGTTGCCAAGATGCGCCTGCTCGGAGAAGCTCTGCGCAACCTGAATACCGAAGGCAACGTGGCCTGGACCTGGGTGACACAGAAACAAATGGAACGGTGCGAAGCGAAAGAAGAAGACTGCGAAGGCCTGGTCAATTACGTGCTTTCGATCGGCGAAGTCGAGGTGGCGGCGTTCTTCCGGGAACTTCCGGACGGACGTTTTCGTGTGAGTCTGCGGAGCAAGGGCAAGCTCGATGTGGCCCGCGTGGCCGAACGCTTCGGGGGTGGCGGCCATGAGTGCGCGGGCGGCTGTTCGGTCGATGGTCCGCTGGTCCAGGCCATACGGCAGGTTCTGGATCAGATACGCCTCGGTTCTTCCGTACAATAACTGCCTGCCCGTCTCACGACGCGCATACAATGCAATAGCATTCCTCAACAATTTATCCATGACGTCCGCCGCTTCCGAAACCCTGGCCGAATGACGAATCGCACCCGCATCGACGCGCTGATGCTTGCCGGCTTTTGCGCTTTTTTATTTTTGTACGGATTAGGGCAGTTCGGGCTGATCGGTGCCGACGAACCACGATACGCCCAGGTGGCGCGCGAGATGCTGCAACGGCACGACTGGATCACTCCAGTGCTATACGGTCGGCCGTGGCTGGAAAAGCCGCCTCTGTATTACTGGCAAGCCATGATCGCGTACTCGCTTTTCGGCGTGAGCGATTGGGCGGCGCGTCTGCCTTCTGCGCTCGACGCCACTTTGCTGGTGTTGGCGACTTACATTTTTCTGCGCCGCTTGCGGTCGGGATTTGCATTGGATGGAGCGCTGATCGCGGCTTCCTCGGCTGGAATCATCGGGTATGCCCGCGCGGCCTCAATGGATATGGCGCTCGCCGCGGCTTTCACGCTGGCGATGCTCGGCTGGTGGGCCTGGCGAGAGACCGGAAAGAAAACTTATCTCGCCGCTTTTTATAGCTTTGTCGCGCTAGGAATGCTGGCGAAAGGCCCGGTAGCGCCATTTCTTGCCGCTCTAGTAATCGTCCTCTACACGGCCGTTATTCGCGAATTTCGTCTTGTCCTAAAGACGCTCTGGGTGCCGGGGATTGTGTTGTTCTGTGCGATTGCTCTGCCGTGGTATTTCGCAGTGCAGATGCGCAATCCGGTTTTTTTTCACGCTTTCATCGTCGAACATAACCTAGACCGTTTCTCGACGAACCTCTATCATCATCCCGAGCCGTTCTGGTATTACTTGCCGGTAACCGCGTTGGCGCTGCTTCCATGGACAGTCTTCGTAATTGCGGCATTGGTTCAGGGAATTCGCATGCAGTGGGCCAGTCTAAAATTGACTGGCGCCGGTGAGCCTGATCCCGGCAATCAATTCAGCATGTTTGCCTGCTGCTGGCTGATCGTCCCCCTACTGTTCTTCTCTCTTTCACAGTCCAAACTGCCCGGCTACATTCTTCCTGCAATCCCGGCGGGCGGGTTGTTGTTGGCGGAATATCTGCGGCAACGGTTGCAGCAAGCCGAAGGTGCGTCCGCCGCAAAGGGGCTGGTTCTGCCGCATGCACTTCTGGCCGCCGCACCGATTGTCCCGGCATTGCTGATCGCCTACCTGATCACCGAGCATCGTCTGCCCGGAGGTCGGCCGATGCTTGTGGCGTTGGCCATCGCGTTCGTGCTCTGCGCTGGAATCGCGTTCACGCTGGTTCGCCCCTCTGGGCTGCGCATGTTGAGATTCGTCACTCTGATTCCAGTGGTGTTGACCATCGGAGCTACGTTGAGACTGGGTTCTACCGCGATCGACCAGACGCTCTCGGCTCGTCCGCTGGCGAAGGAAATCGCCAGTATTGAAACTCATCCGCGGCCGCTGTCTGTCTACCATGTTCGCCGCGAACTGGAATATGGCCTGACTTTTTATCGTGACGAGTTAACCTTAAATTATGATTGGGGCGTAATTCCTCCGCAGGAACACTTACTCGTAGCGCCCGAAAATTCACAGATAGACATTGCGAAACTGGTGGCCGGTCGCCGCGTGTCTTACCTGGGACACTACGGGGCGCAGCATGTGGACTATTTCGGGGTTGCGGCGTCAGGCACGGGTTCACCGCATTAATTCCCCACATCCGGTTCCTGTTGCCGCCCCGTATTCCGCCGGTTTGCCTCGCGTCCTCGAACCCACTAAACTCGAAGTTCTGCTATAGCGATCAAGGCCAGAAGCGTTTTGGCTGACTTGGCAGGAGCCCCGTGGAGATTCTCGACCTCAGGCATTTTTCTTCGATTGATCTGCGCCCCCTGCTCGACGATGAGACGCGAGCCTGGGGCAGCCTGCTCTCATGGGACTACAACGGATCAGCGGAAATGATCCTTCGCTACGTCGATGCCAAGATTCTTCCGGGATACGCTGCCATCGACCGCGGCCGCATCTTTGGCTACAGCTTCTTCGTGTATGAGGGCAGCAAGGGAGTGGTCGGAGACCTTTTCGTGGCCAATGGCGGCCGCCTTCCCAACGCGCGTGAAGTTGAAATTAAATTACTGACGCATGTCATTGAGACTTTGCAGCAATCTCCCGGAATTCACCGGGTCGAGGCGCAGTTACTCGCGCACGAAACGGGAAGTGTAGCGCGGCCCTTTCTCGATCAGGGATTTCAGCGCCACCCGCGCTTGTTCATGGTTCTGGGGCTGAGCAACGGTTCGGCGAAGGTCCCGGCCACCCATTCGGACATTGAAATCCGGCGCTGGACCGAAGCCGACTATCAGCCCGCTGCCGCTGTAATCACCGCGGCGTATCGCGGCCACGTCGACGCGCAGATCAACGATCAATATCACACGCTGAGCGGATCGCTCCGCTTCTTAAATAATATTGTCCGTTTTCCGGGATGCGGATTGTTCGACGCCGAATCATCGTTTGCCGCCGTCGATAAAAAGGCGAAGAATCTGATCGGGCTGATCCTGTGCTCTCGTGTTCGCGGGGATGTGGGGCATGTTACCCAAGTATGCGTGCTTCCCGAATACCGTTCGCGCGGCATCGGGGAGTCGCTCCTGGCCGCGACCGCCGCAGACCTGCGCAGGCGCGGTTTCTCCATGCTCTCGTTGACCGTGACGGAGGCCAACGCCGGAGCCGTCGAGCTGTACCGCCGTCTGCATTTCGATTCGAAGCGGGTGTTTGATGCGTTCGTGTGGCAGGGGTGAGAAGAAGCTCTTAGCAGTTCGCTCTTGGCTCTTAGCTTGTTCAGAGAAGGTCAGGGGTTCTAGGCGCAAACGCGCGAAGTCAGGGAACATTTCCAAGGTCAAACTGGAGAGTGCGGCAGGCGTAGCTAAAGGCTAAGAGCCAAGAGTTAGAAGTTTATCTCCGCACCAGCCACATCGCCCAACCCGCCACTAGAACGCCGCCCAGGAACATGGCAAAACAGTACAGGCCGTAGCGGA
>JAUTWY010000136.1 GCA_030838305.1 Acidobacteriaceae bacterium | reverse complement strand
GATGCGCCCGAGTGGCACGCCGAAAATGGCATAGATCCAAATGAAGGCGCTGCCGAGAAGACCGATCTCGCTGTCGTTGAGATGGAACTCCTTGCGCATAGGTTCGACGAGCGCACCGGGGACGTGGCGGTCGTAGAAATTGAGGATATTGATGGCGAACAGCACCACCACGGAGAGCCACAGACTCTGCTGCTGGGATTTCTGTGACAAGGGCAAAGTTGGCGGCACGGCACTTTGCGATGAGGCCATTCCTACTGTGCAGAAAGCAAGGCGGCCCAGAATGCGCAGTGATGTGACGCGGCGAAATCGGTTTCCTGCATCGGCGATGACGGAATCAGCGATTGGAAATTGCCGACCTGCGGGTTGAATTCCTGCCAGACGGGCACGCCGGGACCATTGGGGTTTCCAAATTTGGCGAAGTTGGTCCAATAGTGCTGCATGGACCTGGAGAGTTGCCGTTGTCGGGCGTTGAGCGGCGGCCGCGGCACAGTGACGGGCAGAGCGAAGAGATATTGAAGCTCGGAAGCGTGGGCCGCGGCGTACGGGAACGAAACCGGATGCAGAAAATCCTGCGGCGCGTTCTCGTCGTTGAACTCATACGTGGAGAGCGGGACGAACTGAGACATCGAGAGGTCGGCGCCCAAAGCCGGGCAGGCAAAAATGAGATCCGTGCCTGCCGTGGCGAAGGCAATGTCCGCAGAAGGAAAACTGGCGAGGGGATACTGCGCGGCGACGAGCGGAGCTGCGGGTCCGACCAGGGTGGCGAGAGCTGCCTCGTACGCAGCCTCGTTGTCGGCTATTGGCCCCGCGGGAGTGAGATCGAAATCGAGCGCCGTGAAGAGCCGCCATTCATCGTGATTGCTGCCCTGGATCACCGGTACCTGGTGGAATTGTCCGGTGGCAAGTGCGGTGTTCAGCGAAAGTGGGAAAAACTCCCCGTCGATATTGGGCGCTCGAGATCCGGAGGGAGCGGAGAAGGCGCGACCTCGCCGAAGTTCTCCGCCCATTGGAGGCGAATGCGCTGCGCAAGCTCCGGGTCTTGCTTCATGTAGTCTTCCACGAGAGCGCGCGTATTTAGAACTCAGGTTGGATTGCTCTCGCCTCTTCCAACGTGAGACGCCGTTTGTGGCGATAAGACAAGTTAGCTATATGCGCAGCGAGCGCCGAACGATAGCCAATCTCGACGGGCGCATTCGGCGTTTTTCGGGTGCGGACGCAATCGATCCAGTTGGTCATATGGTCTTGATTTGGAGTCTGCCCGGTCAGTCCCTCGCCCTGGGGCCGGTTCACTTTCTCGGGGTAATAGCGAATTGTCTCATCTGAGTTGCCGCTGACCATGTCAGTCGCTCCCACTATGTGTTCGATGGTGCCGTCACTTCCCAGCAGGTGTTCACCGAGGCCGTAACGGCTATTGTTGAAAGTAGACTGCCACGTGACAACTATGTCCGTCGGATATTCGAGAGCGACGGCGATCGTGTCCGGTACCTCGCGCCCATCTTTCTCGGAAAAGACGCCACCGGACACGTACGCGGCACTCGGTTCCGGCAGATCGAGGGCTGACATAATCCACGCGATTTGGTGCACCATGTTCTCGGTCACGTTTCCGCCGGAAAACTCCCAATACAACCTCCAGTTAATGAACTTGAACGCATCAAACGGGCGATCCGGGCGCCCATTCAGGAAAGCTTTCCAATCCACATTTTGCGCGGTGCAGTCCGAAGGCACCTGTCGCACCCATTGAGGCTTCCCGTGCGGTGTGTTGCGACTCATCCATGAATCCACTTGAGTAATCTTGCCGGCCAGGCCGTCTTTGATCCACTTACGGGTATCGGCGAGAGAGCCGGAACTCTCGTGCTGCAATCCGATTTGCACGACCCGGTCGGATTTCTTGGCCGCCGCCAAGCATTGCTCAGCCTCCTTGATAGACCAAGTCATTGTTTTTTCGGAATAGAGATCCTTGCCGGCTGCAAGTGCATCTTGAAAGTGCCGCGCATGGATGTGCACAGGGCTGGCCACGATGACGCCGTCAATGTCTTTCATGTCAAGCAAGCGCCGATGATCATCAACTGTCTGAATGCCGGGCGCCATTCGCTTGGCTTCTTCACGCCGATGACTATACACATCGGCGATTCGCGACCAGCTGAGCGTTGGGCACCCGCAGCACCTGCTTGAGCAGTTCCTCTCCGCGGCCACCGACACCGATCATCGCCACGCGAACGCGATCATTGGCCCCGAGCACGCTCGCATGTGGATAGACAAGCATCGCCGCAGTACCCAGCGCACTTTGCTTGATAAAATCCCGTCTGGTGTTCTTCGCGATTTTGCTCTCCTGGCCTAAATCGTTCCGGCCTCTTGCAGTGCTTTTTTCATGCCTGCCCAACTCTGCCTCGTCGATTCCTCTGGGGTCCCCGCTCCCCGCCAATGCGTTTCCAGGCTCACGGCAAAATGATAGCCGTCGCGGTTTAACGCCTTGAATTGCCCAACCCAGTCAATCGTGCCGCGGCCCATGGCCGCCCATTCGTAGCCCGTGCCGTCTGGCTTTTTTACTGCATCCTTGCAATGACAGTGGCCAATGCGCTCTTTTCGGGAGAAGATTGTATCCATCTGGAAAGGGTTTCTCACCACGCTCCGCGGCGTTCCCCGGATCCCAGTTGAGAAGTAGATTGCGAGATGTGACGGCTTTCAGGACGTTAGCGGCTTCGGCCGCGGTTGCGGTATTGCAAGCAGGTTCGTTTTCGAGAATAAGAATCACATTTTTCTTGGCCGCTTTTTCGGCAGCATCGCGCAATTTTTCGTTTATGGCCGCGCGATACGGTGCCTGATCATCTAGCCGCCAAAAATCAAAGAATCGCACTCGGTCAGTACCAAAAGCCTTCGCAATCTCAATACTGCGCTCCAGCACTTCGTCCTGTTGCTCAAAGGTAAAGTCCGCATTGAATTGATCGCGCTTTGGGCTGTACTTTGATTTCGGCGCGCCCGGCCAATCCACTTTGAAGAGTGGGCTGGCAATATCGGTGATCCTCAACTTGTTTTTTTCCAAAATGCGCCGTGCTTCCTCGATTTCCTTGGAATCGAGTTTCAGCAGGTTCTTGTTCCACATACCACGCAGCTCGATCCAATCCATGCCAAATTCCCGCGAGACCACCTCGCAGGCGTGGCCAAAGTCCTGACTGATCTCATCATTGATTACGGCGATTTTAAACGGCGACTTCGCCAGGTCACTTGTCAGAGGAAAGAGACGCGGATGCAAAAACGCATGCTCCGGGAGAGACGGAATGGCAGTTACGCTTGCTACCGCCCCAAGTCCACCGAGAAACTCACGACGTGAGACGCGAAGCGCCATGTAGGCTCCTCTTATCGGGTGCTACTAGACAGATCGGCGTTGGCCTGCAAACGGTTTCGCATTCGCTGAACGCCCTGCATATGCCGAATGCTACACGGACCGGTTACGCGCAGTGAGCGCACTTTCCTTCGTCGTTGTCAACCGGATCAGAAGTTGAGCTTTGCTCCGAGCTGCAGCACGCGCCCCCCAGTGGCACTCGTGATATCGCCAAAGCTAGAGCTGCCCAGCGTTGTGCCCGCCGCCGTACCGCCTGCCGGTGTACCGTTGGTGTTATTAAAAAAGAACTGCGGAGTATTTGTGGCGCCGAATGCCTCCA
>JAUTWY010000132.1 GCA_030838305.1 Acidobacteriaceae bacterium | reverse complement strand
GCTCCGGTCTCCTGACCGAGGGCACCCCACTGCACAAGGCAATTCCGGTGTCGGTCGCGGCATTTCCGCGGCGATTGATCCTTTCCCCGGGCGCACGCCCCTGCTAAGTCGCTGAACTCCAGAGACGGAAGGGTGGCCGAGCGGTTTAAGGCACCGGTCTCGAAATTCTGTAATCACTGCCTCATCCTCCCCCTGGTTGCCACAGAAAGCCTTATTTCATGGGCATTTCGCCCGACCTTACCTTAGTCCGAAACCATCTACCTCATTCTACCGCAGGGGGGTTGGGTAGCAACCGCGGTAGCAAGGCAGTCGTGGCGGGCAGTCATTCGTCATCGCCCGCTTCGTGGTCTATCAAGGGCGCGGCGGTGTGGGACACCACGCGCAAGGCTTGGGTTCGCGGCGGGTCGTCACTGAGGTCGATGACGTAGCCGGCGCGGACCTCGAGATTGACGGAAACGTTGGGCGTGGCGGCGGGCGCGATGCCAGCAAGGCCTAGGACAAAGCTCGAGGCGCGGTCGCGCACCAGTTCGGAATCACTGTCCAGAAGCTCGCCCTTGACGGCGCCGGCGCGCGCCGCTGCGATGGCGAGCGACCGCAAGACTTTTTGGCGCATGTGCTCGGCGACGTGCGGCGTGCTCAAAGCGCGGAAGAGGCTTTCGCGGGCGAGGCCGACCTTTTCGGCCGCGTCGCAGATTTTCCTGCAATCACCCGACACCATGAGGTCAATCGCCCGTCGCACCTTTGCGGAAATACGCTTTGCGGGGAGCGGAATGGCTGGCGGTGGGGTGTCGAGCACCGCAAGGGCGCGTTTGGCTGGCGTGCCTGGGGGCGTGATGTTTTCCATGCTTGCCACCGTCGGCGCTTGCCGTCCGGTCGGCAACGCACCGCCGCGTGACGTTTTCAAATGGCCTCGCCATGACTCTAGGAAGGCCGCTGGTGCGCCCGGTTTCTGGGGGCTGTGCAGGTCAAGTAAATCGATTTAGCAGGTTGGCTGGAATCCTCTAGGGCGTTTGGGATGGGGTTTCATCATTGCTTTTCAGCAGCCGGGTAATCGTACCGATCCGGCGGATATCCTCTTTGGCCCCCTCTTCCGAACGGGGCGACCGCCCGAAATACGCATCCAGCAACCGGCGAACTACGGTTTGCCGCTCTTCCTGCAGGTCCGAATCATTGTCCATTGCCCCGTCCCCCTGTTGTTCTCCCAGTATAACATAGGAATGGTGCGGCGCGGGGCGATATCCCCTGCCATGATCAAACTACCAACAAGGCCGATCGCCGGGCCTGAGAGAGTCGCAGTGCGGGTCCGTTTGCGGGCTGTCATTTGCCGGTCGATCCCGGCCAGCGCAGGGATCGCCAGCGTGCGCGCCCGGCAGGTCCTCTGATTGTGTACACTCGAGACATCGCAGCCGATTAGAGGGTCTTGAACATGAGCCGACAAGCCGATGAGCTCGGCCTCCTCCGCTGGGAGATGGCGCAGATAGAATCCGGAGCGAGGACGCTCCGGCGAAACCATCGTGACGTGACCCAGCAAGAGCTCGGAATTCTCAAGCGCGAAATCGCCTTCCTCGAAAAGATCAGGACCGGGCCGCGGCAGGCCGCCACCACCTCTCTATGACAACCAAAAGCGGACCCTATCGGTTCACCGTCAAAGAGACGGCGCGGGGAACGTTTTGGCTCGCAGCTGAGCCAGCGGGCAAAACTATTGAGGATTTCTATGGGCTCCTCGGATTTGAGCTTCAAACAGGCACCACGCTCGAAGAAGCCAACCGCATTGCGAGTCTGATGAACGAGCGAATTACATCTCTGACGTTGACGAACTAGACGCGGATCTGAGCCCGCGCCCTCGTTGTCAGCGCCGCTTGCGTACGGCGTGTGCGGCGATCTGTTGCCGGTTTCGCTTCCTGCCGATCGGCGCCGCCGCTTCATGAATCCAAGGCGTAGTAGCGCTTCCGAAGCTCCAGCATTTCCTCAAGGTGTCCGACCGCGAACACGAAGAGACCCTTGGTCAGAGCAATCGAAAAGCGAAGCTGCGATCTCGCCCATCCGTACGACGTTGCACAGGTGCGGCTCCATGTCCGCGCAGGCCTTGGCCCGCTGAGCGGTGATCTCGGTGCCGGCGGCCTTTGCGGTGTTCTTTCTGGGTGTGGCCCTTTTCTTTTTCGCTGCCTTAGCCATTGGACAAGCCCCTCGTCATCAGATCCCGAATGCAGCCGAGCGCGACGGCCTGCATCCGCGGGGAAAGCGCGAGAAACAGCTGGGTGAATTCCTTGCGCTGCGCTTCGGTCATTTCAAGCGGTTTGGCCTTCGCCTCCTGGGTCATCCTGCGCAAGCCCTGCAGGCCGCCGCAAAGGAGCCAATCCATACTGATTTTGTGCTTCTCGCAGAATGCCATGGCGTTGGTGGTGCTGATGCGCTTGTGCATCATCTTGGCAATGTCCGCCGGCTGCAGGTTCCTTTCCTGGGCGATTGCCCGGACACGGCGCCGAATTGCGTCCATAGAATTTGCGCCGTCCCGATCAAGCCGGCGGGAGGCCGCTTGGCGCGCGGCATTCGCCAGCGATTTCTTCGCTTCTTCGCTGATTTCATTTGTCATGACCGCGCCGCCTTGGCCGCCCTGATCACCTTTACCACCAGCCGCCGAGCACCGTCCGGGGGTTCGACGTCCATCCAGCACCGCGGCATGAGCGGCTCTTGTTTTCTCATGTGAAGCCATCGCCTGGGCTCGTAAAACCATTCGTATTTTTTGTTGCCTTCGCTGGCAGTGCCGGACCACAGCATACAGCTTGGCAATGGTTTTTCTACGCTCGTGATCTGCAGACGGCGTTTGGACGCAGTTCGTCGTGGCGTGCTATGCACGCTGTCAGCCTGGGCCATTGATTTGAAACCTTCCGTGGTTCGGGTTAGAGCCGGGGCGGAAGTGTCACCTTCCCCTCGGCTTGCTTTTCTGGTATCAGCGATTTATGAAATCAGCAACAAAAAAAGATACCAAAAAATCACGCGGCCGGCCGGCTACGGGGGTAGGGCTTCAAATCGGCACAAGATGGCCGCCCGATATCGTCCGCTTGGTCGACGAGTGGCGCCGCGCCCATCCTGATCTGCCGGGGCGCCCTGAAGCTATCCGCCGCCTGGTCGAATTGGGATTGAAAACAAAAAAGTGAGATTGCAGAAGCGAATCAGGGTCCTGAGACAGCGCCGCCGTCGGCTCTCGATGCGCGACCGCCTGCGCCAGCGTCACCGCCTGGTCGAGCTGGGGCTGAGGGTGAAAGCGAAATGATGGAGAGCCCGCGCCTTCCGCGCCGAGCATGGACGCCAGGGGAGGATACCCAGCTGCGAGCAATGGCTCTATCTGGAACGAGACCGGGTGACATCGCCGCGGCTCTTAACCGAAGCAAAGCGGCTCTAGAAGCGCGAGCCGGTAAATTCGAAATATCGCTAAAGCTGGTAACAATAAGCCCACGTGCCGCCGCCACGAGACTGGGCTGAAGGCGAAGAAATGAGCAGCCTCTTCGGTGTTTGTCCGTTTTGTGGCCGCTCTGCGTTACAGGAGAACACGCCAATTGGGCGGAAGATGGTTTGCCGAACTTGCGGAAGATACGAGGTTACAAGCTCCGCTGAGCCGGAAATTTCGAACCTTGAAAGGGATTCTAGGGAGAAGATTGGTTTCTGGACTCGCGATCAAAACGACCTCGGTGAGGACTCGCGTGTAACTTCTTACACAGTCGATCGCTTGAAAAGCAGTCCTGGCAAATCCGTCATGGAGCGTGCAGAACGTCTTCTAAAATTTGGGATCGCCGAACAAAAAGAACTCGGCGGAGTCTTCGATCTCCGATCTGACAAGGCTTGCCAGTAGTCTGGACGTGCCGCAACGACCATATCGCAAACCTGCATCTTGATATCCGTCAGTACAATTGCATTGACTGGACCGAGGTCGAAGATCTGAAAACACGTCTAAGACGCAGAATTGAGGCGGTCATCGGACCAGGCCCGGTAAGATGCCCGGTAAGATCTTGAGGTGCCCTGACCAAGCTATCCTTTTAAACCGTGGGCTGAAGGTGAAGGGGAAATGAGTAACACAGCGGAACTCGAGGCGCTCGACCAGATTGCCGCGAAATTGTTGCAGACCGCCAACAAGCTTCCACCGGGCCCGGAACGCCACGACTTACTTAAGGAGGTCGGAAAAATCCGTTCGCAGCTCTTTGAGCTGATGGCAAAGAGGAAGTGACAGGATGACAAGGGGTTAAGACCTCGTTAACATATTGAGATTGGCGTAACCCTTAGTGGGAGTAGATTAAATGAGTAATCGAATTTTCTCTCTCTTAGCCCTCGTCGCAATCAAAGTTGCCATGGTCGGCGCCGCCGATTCAGCTTTTGCGGGGGAAAGAATTTCAATCCCCGGAC
Source organism: Acidobacteriaceae bacterium (assembly GCA_030838305.1). Taxonomy (GTDB): domain Bacteria; phylum Acidobacteriota; class Terriglobia; order Terriglobales; family Acidobacteriaceae; genus Sulfotelmatobacter. Next base: position 324 of record JAUTWY010000132.1, on the reverse strand, counting down.
CGGTCGGTGCCCCCGGCCCGATCGCTGGAGCGGGGCTTTCCATCCTTGCCATCGGATATGGCGCGTACTGGATAATTAAGCGGTACCGCAAGACCTGACACTCGCCGCCAAAGGGTGAGCTTTGATAGGGCCATGCCCGCCCTCACCCGCCCGCGCCAGCAGAAAATCAAGCTCGCTGAAATGCGGGCCACGGGCCTTCGTCGGCTCCTGGTCTACTGCGGTGACTACCAATGCGCCCATCATGTCAAGATCAGCGCCGTCCGCGCGCAGGCGCTCGCTGCCCAGTGACGGTGCGCTAAGTCCGCGTTATGCTAGATTATGGCC
>JAUTWY010000131.1 GCA_030838305.1 Acidobacteriaceae bacterium | reverse complement strand
GAAAGACCGCAGGAATTGTTGGCGGTTGCGTTCCTGCACTTGCTGCGCCTTGCCTCGAGTTTCGGTTGCGGCCTTCCACTCATATATTGGCCCCGGAACCTCAATCGCGGCCCGCTGTTGGAATGATGGATTCTTGCCGGTCGCCAGCAAAGTCTGCACGCGCATGGACTTCAGCCACCATTCTGCAATGAGTCGGTCACTGGGAAGGCCTCCCTGCAACGGAGACGAGGTGATGCCGTACTGGTTGATATTGTAGCGGCGGGAGATGGCCCCAAGTTTTTCAATATTCAGATAAGCATTCTTGATCTCAAGCGGATCGAAGGTCCACTCGATCAGCTCAATGCCACGGGAGAGCGCGTCTTCGCGCTGGAGCAACTTGAGGCGGCGGCCCAGTCCGCTATTGCGGTGCTCTTTGCGGACCGCCAGCATGTGCGAATGCAGATAGACATGGCCTGATCTTGTCCCCGGCACTGACAGAGCGAAGCCCACCATTTCATTGCCGTCGAAAGCGCCCATCACTTGTCCGCCGACCTTATCGGCCACCACGAACATTCGCAACGGAACCAGTTCCGCGTCGGTAAAGTTCCATATTTCTTTTTGCAAGCCGACGCAGGCACGCAGCTCTTCCAGTCCCTGGCAGCGGCGAATCACAATGGCGTCCGCACTCACAATTGCCGCTCCTGCTGCTTGGCCTGTTGCCAGAGGGATTCAAGTTCATCCATCGATGCGCCTTCCGGGGTGGCTCCCTTTTCCTTTAATCTGCGCTCCATCCATTGAAAGCGCCGCCGGAATTTGCGATTGGTTTTGCGCAGCGCGGACTCGGGATCAAGTGCGAGATAGCGCGAAATGTTGACCAGCACGAAGAAAAGATCGCCGACCTCTTCTTCCAACCGCAGCCGCAGGTCATCGGGAATGATCTGGCGTCCGGAACCGGCAATGCCGCGACCTTCGGGGCACGGGCCAGGAGCGGGAAATTCCCGCAAATGCTCACGAAGCTCCGTTATTTCCTCGGCCAGTTTCTCGAACAAGCCTTCCATGTCAGGCCAGTCGAAACCAACCTGCGCAGCCCGCGAACTCAGCTTATGAGCTTCCAACAATGACGGCATGGACGACGAAATTCCCGCCAGAATCGAGCTTGGACTGGCCTCTGCTTCAGTTAAAGCATTACTTTTATCTGTGCCCGTAACCGCTTGTAATCGTTTCTTGCGTTCCTCGACTTTCAACGCTTCCCAGTTCCGTTTCACATCGGCTGAAGTTTCAGCTTTCGTGTCACCGAAGACATGAGGATGCCGGTCCACCAACTTGCGGGACAGTCGGTCGAGAACATCGTCGATGGAAAACGTTCCTTGCTCTTTGGCCATCTCGGAATAGAACAGGATCTGCAGCAGCAGGTCGCCGAGTTCGCCAGGAAGTTCTTCCCAGTCGCGATTGTCGATGGCTTCGAGGACCTCGTAGGTTTCTTCCAGGGTATAGGGCTTGATGGAATCGAAGGTTTGCTCGCGATCCCAAGGGCAGCCGCCAGGCGCCCGCAAGCGCTCCATGATGGCGACTGCGCGTTCGAACCGTTCGCCAGTTGTGGACATTGGCAACCACTTTAAATGAGCCGACGCAGTGCGGGCAATGCATACTCCACTGCGATTCGCGGATGCTGATAAACCGCTGCCGCGTCTCCGGCATCCTACTTGTTCCGAATCCTGACAGCGCTTCCGGTAGGAAAACATACGTAGAAGCTCGGAAAATTCCGAAACAATTTAAAGAAGAAAATCTTATGCCAAGTACTCTTAGAGGAAAAACCATTGCAATCCTCGGCACCGATGGCTTCGAACAGTCTGAACTGATAGAGCCAAAACAGGCACTGGAAGATGCGGGCGCGCGAACCCAGGTCGTCTCGCCCACCGGGAAAAACATCAAAGGCTGGGATAAGAAAGATTGGGGTAAAGAAGTACCGGTCGATGTTCCACTGAAGTCCGCCGATCCCGGTCAATACGACGCGCTCTTATTGCCGGGCGGAGTTATGAATCCCGACCAGTTGCGCATGAATCCCGACGCGGTGCGCTGCGCCAAACAATTCTTCGAGCAGGGGAAGCCGGTCGCGGCCATCTGTCATGGTCCATGGATGTTGGTGGAAACCGGCGCAGTGCGTGGGCGTACCGTTACTTCGTGGCCGTCTCTGCAAACCGACATTCGAAACGCCGGCGGCACCTGGGTGGACCAGGAAGTGATCGTAAGCGAGGGCGTCGTCACCAGCCGAAAGCCGGACGACATTCCAGCTTTCAATCGCGAGATGATCGAATTATTCTCGAAGGGTGCCGCAGGCGGCGGAACGTCTGAGCGAAAGGTTGCTTAGGCGGAGAATGCGGATCGGCTCGCCGTAATCACGGCGGGCCACCGTATTTCAGCTCGTCCATTAGAAGAGACTCACCCCGACTTTTGGCCCGATGCTGTGAGGTACTAAGGTTACCTTCTCCCCGAACCCGACGCGGTGCACACTTTACTAAAGAGAAGGGGTAGGACGAGCAGGCCGGCAGTTCCACAAGCGCTTCTTGCAAGCTACGCATCTGGCTGATAAATATGGTTTTAGCGGCTAATCCTCGAGCATCCCTGGAAGGCCAGCACTACCAGGTGATAGTGATTGGCGGCGGCATCAACGGTGTGGCCGTGGCGCGGCAATGCGCGCGCGCGGGAAAGCGCACTTTGCTGGTCGAGCAGAATGACTTCGCCTCCGGGGTAACCAGCCGTTCTACGCGGATTATCCATGGCGGCCTGCGCTACCTGGAACACGGCGAACTGGGCCTGGTACGGGAATCACTGCGCGAACGGGAAACGCTTCTCCGGGAGCGCTCTCACCTCGTACATCCCATGCAATTCCTGCTCCTATTGAATGAGAACAGCCAGCGCAGTGCCTTGAACGTGCGTGCTGGATTGTGGCTCTACCAACGCCTGGCAGGAAAACCTTCCCGGGCGGAAACCACTGAGATGGAAATGAAACGCCTGGAGCGGTCACTCGATGCCGGACGGCGTTGGTCGTTCTTCAACTACGAAGATGCGCAATGCGAATTTCCAGAACGTCTGGTGGCGGAATGGTTAATGGAAGCCGTGGAAGCGGGCGCAATTGTCCGCAATCATACGGAAGCCCTCGCGGTGGATGTGACCCACGGCCGCATCCGCGGCGTACTGCTGCGTGATCAGTTAACCGGACGCGACGAACGCGTGAACACAGCATGGGTGATCAATTGCAGTGGTCCCTGGGCCGACCGCGTGTGCCAGCGCTCTTCAATCCGCATGAGCAAGCCGATGCTGGGCGGGGTTCGCGGATCGCATATTATCCTGCCCCGGTTTACCGGATCGCCAAATGCGGCGGTTTATACCGAGGCGGCAGATGGACGTCCTTTCTTTGTCCTGCCGTGGAACGATCAGATCCTTGTGGGGACAACAGAAGTTGCCGACAACGGCGACCCGAGCCGGACTGTCCCGTCAGTGGAGGAGATCAACTATCTGGTGCGGTCGGTGGCGCAATTATTTCCCAAGGCAAAAATATCTGCGCAATCTGTAAAACACGCCTTTGCTGGCATCAGGCCGTTGCCTTACTCGCCTGACAGTAAACCATCCGCGGTAACGAGGCGGCACATTCTGCACGATCACTCCGACGACGGTGCCGCTCACATGATTTCGGTAATTGGCGGCAAACTCACTACCGCAGCCTCATTGGCGCGCGACTGCGCGCGGAAAATCGGACTGAGCACAGCCGAACCGAATACGCTGACAATGCCGTCTGGGCGCGCGCTCGATCCGCTGCTGGATGAAACGGTCCTGGAGATTGCCAGGATTGGCGGCGTGAGCGAGGAAACTGCTCGCGGCATGCTGGAATGGCATGGCAAGCGGGCTTCCGACATCGCCCGCATGGCCCTGGTCAGTGCCGAACTGCGCGCCCCCATTTGTCCGCATAGCTCTCACATCGTCGCCGAAGTGGTCGAAGCCTATCGCAGGGAGTTTGCAGTAACTCTAGGCGACGTGCTTTTGCGCCGCGTGCCGGTGGCGCTGGGACCATGCTGGTCCGAGTCGTGCAGCCGCGAAGCGGCATTGCGCGTCAGCGCCGTTCTCGGATGGAAGGATCAGGCTATGGGAGCCAACCTGGAAGCCTTTGAAATGGAACGCTCCGCCTTTTTGCGGCCGCCGGCGCGGTCCTCCGCGACATTTGAAGCAGCGGCAGATTGATTGGGGGTACCACCCCTTTAACTACGTTCTCTTATTCCCCGCCGAAGTTGACAACAGGTTTTTCGGATTGTCGGAGATAATGCCATCCACGCCCCAGGCTGAAAAGCGCCGCATGTCGGCCCGAGCATTCACCGTCCACACGAATATTTTTCTGCCGGCGTCTTTGAGGTCCGCGATCAGATCCTTCCGCAACAACTGGTAGTGCGGAATTACGTATTCCAGCGGCAACTCGGCCCAGGGGATCAACTCCGATCGCGTCTCGCAGATGAGTCCGAGTGGTGCCGTCTTGTCGAAGCCATGAATAGTTTGTAGGACCTCAGGAAGAAAAGACGACAGCACGAAGCCGCGGTCGGGAGGGAATATATGTAGCAAATCTACCGCCACATTTTCCAGGCCCGGAACTTTCAATTCGATATCGAGGAACGCATTGCTCTGGTAGCGAATCAGAACGTCGCGCAACGAAGGCAAGGACAATGCTCCGGCAGGACACGAAGCGATCTCCTGACCGTGGATTGCCGCATCGTGACCGATAACGGCCTGCCCGTCCGCCGAGAGTCTGACGTCAAATTCAAAACCATCACAGCCCTGAGCGAGCGCGAGATCGAAAGAAGCCAGCGAGTTTTCGGGAATCGACTTCTCGCCACGCACGCCGCGATGACCGAGAATCAACGGGTGAGTCGCCATCGCCTTCGATTCTATCGGGCGTGAGGTCACCGCAAGAGGTTAATCGAGATCGAAATCGCGGATGGGTTTGCCTGTATCCGGAGATTCCTTTGCCTTCTTTACCGCCTCCTGAAACTTCTTGTCCAGCAGTTCAGAAGCGTGTTTTTGCGCTTCCACCGATTGTCGAAAGATGGACTCGCGGCGGCTGTCCTGCTCCTTCATGGCGCGTGCCGCTTCTTCCATGTCGCTGAACATGCGAGGCTTCACCGCAGCAGTGTGAGCGATGACTTCTGCCGTGGCGGTATCAACCTTCAGCAGCGCGCTGCAGCAGGGACAGGTAACCTCGATCATGGAGGGGCCCTTCGCCATGCTGCGAATGATACCGCAAAATGGGCGAAGAGGGTCACTCTCAACCGGAATCGGTAGTTATCACTGCCCGCTGAGATAACCCATGTGGGGACAGCCGCCCTCGGCAGTCCGTTCGAGCGCCGCTCGAAGCCTTTTCCGTCCGGAGAGGTCACAACTGACACTCTCCCCATATCGTTGTCAGCGACGGAGTTTTATAGGGAAGATATGAAACACGCCCAACAATTCCCAGCCCAGCAGGAAAATCGAAAGCAGGACGATAAGCACTGCCATCAACTCCCCAAAAGTGAGCCCGCGGCGGTTAGGCTCGAAGCGCCTCGCGGCCAGGCTAAGGATATTCAATGTGGCAAAGCCGAAGACCACGGCCCACAGAATGTTATAAACGTCGTTCCGACGGCTGGAATGACGCTGCACTAGAACCAGGATGGCGATCACCGCCGGCTGGGTTCGCAGCAGGTTATGAAGTGCGATCACTGCCTGGGTGGTCCGCACGAAGCCAGCTATCATTGATGTGGTCGGAGAAAAAGCCATGGGCTGCGCCGAATACCAAAAATCTAACTGTCAGTTGGATATTACAATCTTTCTCTGCTCGGGTCATCGCGGGAAGACCCAAGAGCATCAGCACGGTCAACGCTGTCCCGCTTCTCCGAATCCTTGCAGACACATTCTGTAAGATGAACTGATGGCCGAACGGCGCGTCATTTTTTTCGATGTCGGTAACACTCTTCTCTTCCCCAACCGGGCCAAGATGCTAGCGCCCATCTCGAGTGATCGTCATCCCACACTCGAACAGTGGCAGACACTGGAACGCAGAACGAAACAAGAGTTTGATCTGGGCATGCAGAGCGGCGGAGTGGATCACGGTTTCTGGTGGACGTTTCACACCTATCTGCTGCAACAATTGGGAGAGGACGCCAGCATTCGCGACGCGCTGGTAGAGAATACCCAGAACTCAGCCAACTGGGACCAGATCCCGCCCGGCACACGCGACTGCCTTGACCGCCTTCGCCGGAAGTTTCGGATCGCAGTAATCTCGAATGCCGACGGCGGAATCGAGCGCGTGCTCACCCGCTGCGGCATCGCCGATTGTTTCGAAAGTATCACCGATTCAGGAATCGTTGGCATCGAAAAACCGCGTGCGGAAATCTTTGAGGCCGCGCTCACAGCCATGAATGCGCGCCGCGACGAAAGCCTATACGTGGGCGACGTTTATTCCGTCGATTACGTGGGAGCACGCAATGCCGGAATGCAAGCAGTCTTGTTCGACGTCGCCCGCGCTTACCGCAATCGCGATTTGCCGCGCGTGGAATCCTTGCAGCAACTTGCGACGTGGCTGCAACAATAATCCCCTGTCGTACAATCTTCCTCATGTTCGATTCCACGCGAATTTTCCTGTTTCTAACCGCTGCACTCTTACTTGCCGTCGCGCCGGGGCCAGGAATGTTGTACGTGCTGGCCAGAAGCCTGGCTGGAGGTAAGCGCGAAGGCGTGCTGTCCGCGTTGGGCACCTTTCTTGGCGGCATGGCGCATGTTTTCGCCGCAGCCCTGGGAGTGTCCGTAATCCTGGCCCGATCGGCAATGGCATTCTCAACCGTGAAGTACGCGGGGGCAGGTTACCTTTGTTTTTTGGGCGTGAGGATGATTCTGGATGCGCGTGATCAGGAAGTACTCGTCCCGGATACCTTCGCGGCCGGCAACACAGCAGCTCGAAATCCCCTCTGGCAGGGCGTGGCCACCGAAGTGTTAAATCCCAAAACTGCGCTGTTTTTTCTTTCCTTCATCCCGCAATTTGTGAATCGCGGATTGGGTCATGTGTTCCTTCAGTTCGTCTTGCTGGGAACGTTCTCGGTGGTTCTGAATACCACTGCGGACTTGATTGTGATCATCCTCGCGGGGCCGCTGGGCAAGAAGATTCGATCCTCTGCGGCATTTCGCCGCAGGCAAAGGACAGTCACCGGGGCGATCATGATTGGTCTTGGAACTTATTTAGCGACGAGCGAGAGCCGGTGAAGTTCCCCAGTTACAACTCCAGAATCTGATGGTCATGGCAGTCGGTTCGGATGACGTCATGGATGCTTCGCAGTAGTTCCGTCCCGTGGCGAGCGACAAAATATATTCCAGCTACGCCTCGTTCTTGCAACGCTCCGCTGGGGTAGAGAGCCTGGGTAAGCCCCTCGGCATGCCGGCCTACCACTTCGCTTCGGCGCAATTCCGCAGCAGTGGCCAATTGGCGCAGCCGATCGAGCTGATAATTCATCTTTGAAACGGCGGTTTCGCTTGCGCCCACCAGCGTGGGATCAAGCTTTTCCAGCGCGCCGCGCAGCCGGGCGAACGATTCTTCCACGGATTGCTGAGCCGTGTCGAAGGCTTTCTGCAGGCCTTCCGGCAAGGTGAGGGCCGCAAGCGTCCGGCGCAGAGCCTCAGGCTCTTGCAAAGTGTCGGGCACCGAGATGCGATACTGCCGCAGCCAGCGCTGAACTTTGGGTTCCACCAGAGTTGCGGAAAAACGAGGAACGATCGGCGTTACACGTCCCAGCAATACTTCATAGACTGCGCCGACCTGCGCAAAATATGCCGCTTCAGCAGCGCCCCCCGCATAAGCAATCGTAGGCAAAAGGTAGTCTTGTACCACCGGACGTAAGAGCACGTTGGGACTGAACCGCTCCGGAGCCGAAGCAATACGATCTAATAGTTCCGCGGAAGATAGCTTCTCTAAGCCCGCTTCGCCCCCGATGGCAAATTCCGCAGCCTGCTCTGATCCGTTGTTCCGGCGTTGGATCGCAGTGCGAGCTCCGTCGCGCAGAGCGAAGAGCAGCACCGTTGACTCGGTTACTTTTACTTGTTGATGATAGCCAGCCTTCTCGAGCGCCTGACCTCGATTGAGCAGAGCCGCAACCAAGTCGTCGGAGCGTTCAACGGCCGCTCGATAAATGGGCTCCGCAACTCGATGCAACTCCGCATCGGAAGCATCCAACAGAATCACGCCCCATGAACTAAACAGTCGGGTAAATAATCGCGCGAAGGCTGTTCCCATCGACTCCCCCGCGCGGTAAGCTTCGCGCAGAAATTGTGCTGCCTCGGAATCTCCCAGCAGCGAAGCCGCTTCGTCGACAACCGGAAGAATTTCCTCGCCGAAGCGCACATCGCTTACCGGAGCTCCCGCAACACTGTGACTGGAAGTTGTAAGCGTGACTAGATGGCCGTCAGAGCCCGGCAACGAAACGTGATTCACCTCGGCGAGATCGTGATCGGAAGTGGCGAGCCAGAAGACGGGAACCGCGTCAATCCCCGCAGCCGTAGCTTCTTCCGCCAATTTCACCGCGGTGAGAGCCTTATAGATGGAAAACATCGGGCCACCGAACAGGCCGACTTGCTGGCCAGTGACCACAGCCGCGGCCCCTTGCCGTAAGCGATTGATGTTCGTCAAAGTCTGAGAACCAGCACCCCACGATGCATTCTGCCGCTCAAGAATTGCGCTGACGCGTTCTCGTCGCGACGGATTGTATTGCAAGGAGGATGCCTGCGCCTGCGACCATTCACGGAAATAAGGGGAATGCGGATAAAAGGGTCGAACGCCGACGGAATAGGAGAGAAAATCAGTAAACAACCGAGTCGTGTGCGGGATCTGGGTATAGGGCAAACACTGCGCTTTCACCGCTGGCTCTCCTGACATCTCCGGTTCATACAACATTGGACGGATGGGATCATCGCAGGTTACCGCCTCTTTATTCTACAGGTGCTGGCGTCGTAGTTGAGATGCCCTAAACCGCCGCAAGATGCAAGATAATGGAGCGACTTAGGAGAAATGGGGGATGAGTCCGGAAGGTTCTCCACTGACCATTGCGATTCCAATCACATTGGAGGGTTCGGTTGTGCGGCTCGAACCGATTCGCCATTCCCATGCAGAGCTCTTTTGGGAGGCCGCCAAGGACGCCCTGGACGATATTTTTCAATGGATTCCTTATCGCATGAAATCGAAGGAAGATTTTCAGCTTATTGTAGATAAGGCCCTCGCCGAGCAACAACGGGGCGAGTCTGTGGTGTTTGCGACCGTCGAACGCAGCTCCGGCAAAGTGATTGGCAGCACCCGCTTCATGAACATCGACCGCGCCAATCGCCGGGTGGAAATTGGTTCCACCTGGATCGCGCTTGCTTGGCAGCGCAGCGCGGTCAACACCGAAGCGAAATACCTGATGCTGCGTCAGGCCTTCGAAATCTGGAAATGTATTCGCGTCGAACTGAAGACCGACGCATTGAATCAGAAATCGCGAAACGCCATCCTGCGCATCGGCGCGAAAGAAGAAGGCACGCTGCGCAGGCATGTGATCACGTGGACGGGACGCGTGCGGGATTCCGTGTACTTCAGTATCTTGGATTCAGAGTGGCCGGAGGTGAAAGCGAAGCTGGAAGCGCGTCTGCATTCTTAGGTCTCGTGCTTCGAGACCTCTTTCTCCGTCGAGCAACTCATCGCTTCCTCAATCTGGGCCCCACGACGTTCCATGTCGGGGTTGAAGATCTCGCGCTCTCGGCGGAGATATGCTTCACCTCCGCCGTATTCGGCGTAAATATCTTTCGCGATTCCGCGCAGTCGTCGCCAAGCTTCGCGTCGTGATTCTTGACTCTTATCCGCCGATTTGTTTTCGGAGCTCATAAATGATTCACGTCGTCGGCAGAAGAGAGGCAGGCCAACACATTCAAAAGCTGAGTCCTTTGTTCAGTTTAGACGATCCAATAGTTTGTTGACTTTAGGGTCGCTCAACCCTAGTCTTGAATCAGTTCTTTGACTATGGCCAATCCCACCAGTGGGGGCGTCACGGCTTCGACGGAGATGCTTGCGGCCAAGAGGCATGCCGGGGTGCACACACCCGTAATC
>JAUTWY010000110.1 GCA_030838305.1 Acidobacteriaceae bacterium | reverse complement strand
CTCCGCTCGCCAGCAGAGAAGCTTTGCCAGTCAGGGCGTCGACAAAGTTTTCAATCATCGGATAGTGCAGGTTGGCATGAGGCGGTAAATTCTCCCGGCGACCGGGATAAATCAGGTCCGGACCATTGAGTGGAGTCAATTCCATTTCGCCATCCGTGCCACGGATGCGGCACTCATCCCGCTTCATTTTTGAGTGCCACCGAACATCCACAATGCCGCGCACGCCCCCCGCATAGTCGATCATCACAGTCGCATTGTCTTCCACAGCGTAGTGTTGCACCGCCTTGGAAAGGTGGGCGCCCACCCGGAGTGGTTGGCCGAAGAGAAAATTCAGGAGGTCGATGCGATGCGAGGCGATGTCGTAGAGTGGGCCGCCTCCCGCCATGGCGGGATCGATCAGCCAACTGCGATCACTCTCGTTTGCGTCAAACCAACTATGGCTGGTCAGTTCGGCGAGAACCGGTTTACCGATCACGCCGGCTTCCAGCAGTTGTTTCGCGCGATGTACCTTGGGATAAGTTCTGCGATAGTAGGCAACGCCAAGCGTCTGCCCGGTCTCTTCCGCCACCTGCACCATCGAGCGCGCCTCGGTTTCATTCATAGCCATTGGTTTTTCGCACAGCACATGTTTGCCCGCACGAAGACATTGAATCGTTTGCGGCGAGTGCAGGAAGACCGGGGTCGCAACGTAAACCGCGCTCACCGCGGTGTCGGAGAGAGCTTCGTCGAGCGAAGTCCAAGTGCGGGCGTCGTAAAGCGCTGCTTTTCGCGGATCGCGCGTGACCACGCCAAACAGACGGCTTCTGGGCTCGGCTTGAATCGCGGGAATGACGCGGCGGGTTGCAATGTCGCCGATTCCAATGACGATCCAGTTCAGCATAAATGGGAGAAATGCAGGCTAGCACAAAAAACAAAGGCCGGCTGTAAGCCGGCCTTCGGAATCAATCTCCATCAGAAGACTATGGCTTCTTGGGAGCGATTGCGTCTTTGGCAGCCTTGGCCACGCGGAACTTGACCACGGTCTTTGCCTTGATCTGGATGGGCTCGCCGGTCTGCGGATTGCGGCCGACGCGCGCTTTGCGATGTGCCTTAACTAATCGGCCCAAGCCGGGTACTACGAATACGCCGTTCTTCTTGGTCTCCTTCACCGCGACGTCGGCCAGCTGCTCAAGGAATCCCGCGACCGTCTTGTTGGGAAGTTCAGTTTTCTCCGCCAGATAACGGACGAGTTGAGTCTTGGTTAAACCTGATGCCATGTTGCCTCCTGGGAAAAGATTGGAATTTAAATTCCAGTGGGCCTTGATCTTACATCAGAGCCCTGTGGAAAACACCCTTATTTTACGCGGGTTCCGTGCAGATAGCATTCAAGAAGGGGCATTTTTACACGGTCATTTACTGCTTAGGGTTCCAAAATGGCCCAAATACGCCTACCACAACGGTTACGGCATCGCTGACGAAAAGCAGGCGGCGCTGTGTATCGCAGCAATTGGCGGCTTGCAATTAGCTGTTAGTCTTCGAGCGCGCTATCTCCCCTCAGGCAATCCGTGGCTAATTGCCAAGTGCGAATTGCTTTCAACGTTGTTCACGGTGCCATAATGTTGGAGACGAGGAGTTCGATTTGAGTTGCGCCATCTGCGATATTCGTAAGGAGAAACGCTTCTGTCCGGCGGTGCATGGCCGCATCTGTCCGCAATGCTGCGGAGAGCAACGCGAGGTGACACTCGATTGTCCCAGCGACTGTCCGTACTTGCAGCAGGCGCGAGAGCATGAGAAGCCGCGTTCCGGCGATCAGTTCGATCGAGCGTCGTTATTTTTGCAAGTTGAGATTTCAGAACAATTCACCTACGAACGCGAGCACCTCCTCATGGGACTCAGCTATGCCCTCGCCCAGGCCGCTCACGCCGATCGGTGCTTGAATGATCGCGACCTGATCGCCGCGCTCTCCGCCATATGCACGCGATATGAGCGACTGGTGAACTCAGGTCTGCACTACGATCAGCCCCTCGCGAGCGCCGCGCAGCATGCCGTTGGTGCTCAGGTGGAAGAAATGTTAGAGCAGTACCGCGAGACGGAGCACAAGCAGTTGGGGTACTCCACTCTGCGGGATTCCGACGTGCTGAAGTCTTTGGTGTTCCTGGTGCGGTTGGGCCACGGTCGCACGTCGGGGCGACCGAAATCACGGGCCTTTATCGATTTTCTCTTCGCGCAATTTCCCGAGAAGCACTCCGCCGTGGTCACCCCGCAAGAAGCAGGCAGCCGAATCATTGTGCCCTAACTGCGATCGTTGTCCGCGAAAGCTAGACGTTGGCGGAGGGTGGTATCCGCCTCACCGCCTGCCCTGTGGGGAGCTCGTCGAGCAGTTCGCGAATTGTCTTCTTGAATACGGGATGTAACGCCTCGGGGGCAATTTCCGCCAGCGGTTCCAGGACAAAGCGGCGCAGATGCATTGCGGGATGTGGGATCGTGAGATCCTTCGATTCCATGATCCGGTCAGCCAAGAGCAGAATGTCGATATCAATGGATCGTGGACCCTTTTTCTGTGCGCGCTGTCGGCCCATTTCTTGCTCGATGCGGAGAAGCGCAGAGATCAGTTGTTCCGGAGTTTCGTTAGTTTCGATGGCCACCGCACAATTCAGAAACCATGGCTGCTGGACGTACTCCACCGGCTCCGTTTCATAGAATGACGAGAGGGCGACGACTCGAGTGATCGCACTCAGCCGAACCTGAGCGGCGCGCAGTTGCGCCTCACGGTTACCCACATTTGATCCGAGAGAAAGATATGCGATTTTGGGCACTTCCGAGGGGTTAGTGTCGGGCTTCATTCTGCTTGTTTGCACGGGAAATTTCTCGCCGCCTGCACCGCGTTCGATTGCGGCCGCAGGCGGCACTTGCCGCTTCACAGCTGCGCGCGGCTTCAAGTTGACTCCAACCAACCCTACACCTTAGTCACTTTTGAAGGGGTCTATTGGACGCTAGAATTGCCGTATGACGTTAGAGTCTCTGCTTTTAAGCCGGGATGCCGAAGTTGTGCGTGTTCTGCGCCCGACCCTGGAAAAGTTGTCCATCGAGGTCGAAATCTGCCAGGAAGCAAAAAAAGCCACAGAGATTCTTATTGCGGAAAAGTTCGATGCCGTGATCATCGATTGCGATGATCTGCGCGGCGGCCTGGAAGTGCTGCAGGGACTCCGCAGCACTCCCAGCAATAAGAGTTCCGTAACTTTTGCAGTCTTGAATGGCAAAAAGACCACCACGCAGGAAGCCTTCGCCATGGGCGTTAATTTTGTTTTGCAAAAGCCCATCAGCCCTCTGAACGCGTCGCGGTGTTTCAATGCGGCGCTGAGTTTCATGGTGCGAGAGCGTCGCCGCTACTACCGGCAGCCGGTGAAGATGCTGGTCAAAGTTTTCGCAGACGAAAAAGAACTGAAAGGCACCAGCACCGACATCAGCGAAGGTGGCATGGCACTCCAGTTACATCAGGCGCTTCCTAAAAACGCCAATCCTCGTTTGCAATTTACATTACCCGAAACCAGCGTCTCCCTGGAGATCGAAACCGAAGTTGCCTGGGCTGACCTCAAGGGACGCGTCGGATTGCGTTTTCGCAAGGTTCCTGAAAACTCCCAAAAGCTTCTCGAAAAGTGGCTTAACGAGAAGATGCCAAAACAAGCCCCCGGTTTGAAGGAACGCGCAGGCTCCGGTGCGGAATCCATCCAATAGTCGTCTTTACGATTTCCTTTCTTAGCCCCGATCTTGCGGGGTATCCACTTTGTAACTTGCGGCTTCGTATCCGCATGGCAATCTGGTGTGATCACGGGAGAGCCATTGCCATGATTCCGAACACCTATCGCATCACCCGAGTGGAAAAAACCTTGCGCAGGTTTGAAGAAGACATACCGATGCTGAACATGCGAGTGAAGGACTTATCGGTCGAGCGGCAGCGCTCGGCCCGGCAATTTGCCTCCGCACTCATCAGCCAGACTCGCGCCGAACTGCATCGACTGCGGGAGGAGCAACCGAAACACAGCTCTGAATCGGGTGACGATCCCTGCGAACCGGCTGACTAGCGGCGTGCGCGATTGGTCCGAATCAATACTGCCTCAGAGCGAAGATCCGGCGGCAGCCTGAGCGCTGTAGGGGCTGGCGCTGTGTTTGTCGTCTTCTGGAAGGGTTACTTCTTCCCAAAGGGTCTTGTCGCGCAGGATGCGAGAGACCAGCGCCGTATGCATGGCGTGGCCGGCCCGGTCCGCCACGATCTTGCCCAGGATCGGCTTGCCCAGCAACGCCAGGTCGCCGACCAGGTCGAGCACTTTGTGGCGCACGAACTCGTCCGGGAAGCGCAGGGGACCGTTTTCGATTCCATCACGTGTCAGGACAATGCAGTTGTCCTTGGACGCGCCGCGAATTAAACCCATATTTCGCATTGCTTTCTCGTCTTCGCGCGAACCGAAAGTGCGGGCACCCGCGATGTTCCGCAGATAACTGCCATTGGAAAGCTCAACTTGAAAGGTTTCCTTGCCGATGAGCGGATGGGGAAAGTTGATCGAATACGAAACGGAATAGCTGTCCGCGGGATAGACCGAGATAAATTTGTTGCCCTCGCGCATTTCCACTTCCCGAAGGATCTTGAGATATTTGCGCGGCCGGCGTTGTTTGCGAATGCCAGCTTTCTGAATCAGCTCCACGAAGGGCAGCGCGCTGCCATCCAAGATCGGGAGTTCCAGGTTATCCAGTTCTACGATGGCATTGTCGATGCCCAAGCCGATGAAGGCTGAAAGAAGATGCTCAGTGGTCGAGATCAGCACCCCTTTCTTCATTAGGCTGGTAGCGTAGCTGACACGGGCTACGTTGCGGCTGATGGCCTCGATCTCAAAGCCGTCTAGATCGGTGCGGCGGAAGACGATGCCGGTACCCGGAGCCGCCGGAACAATGCGCATGCACACGGGCGCGCCACTATGGAGTCCCACCCCACTGCATTCAACGGCCGAGCGGAATGTCTGCTCCTGAGTCAAATCTGCTTTTGCTTATGTGCCAGTGAATGAATAGATTACAGCCGGCTTCACGAGTCTGGCTGTGGTAAAAAAGCCACACTGCGTGGTGGAAGCCCCCGGCGCACCAAGTTGATCACGGTGGCAAAGAGCTCCTAATCTAAGCGTATCAGCGAGTTAGCGTCCGGCGAGAAGTTTCACCAAATCCAAACTGCCGTTACCTTAGTGTTTGCTGTCCGATTTGTTTGGCTCGTAATGAGAGTTGGGATCAAACATTGCTTCGTTGAGTCCTTGGTTGTAGTGCGCGGAATTCACGAAGCGCTGGGTTTGCATGTCCCCGTTGAAGTAGCGGGTAAATCCGTAGGCTGTCATTACGCCCTGCACCAGCCGGTAATTGTCGTAGATCTCTTCTTCCACATTGCGCTCTTTGTCGACTGGATCGCGCCAGCTGTAACTTTTCTTGAGAGGCAGGTGGGTTTCAATATCGAAGTAAAGGCTCACCGCCTCGTTCTTCGGATTGATCATCGTGATCTGCTCTGCCGGAAGGTTGCCAGCCAGGGCATTGCCGTCATAGAACAGCGCTACGCCGGGATCGTTGATCCATTCGCGGAGAAGTGTGTCCAGAGAAAATCGGCGGCGACGTAAGTAGTCGTTGAGATCCTTCGTCTCTATGGAATGGGCGCCTTTGTAAGTGACTTCATAACCCTTGTCGCGGTTGTAGACGTAGGCAATGTCTCGCTGCTTCGTGATCTCGATCCGCTCTTTATCGGGATACTCCACGAACCGCCAGAACAACACGCCATTGCTGGTGGGCTGCCCGTGGTGAAAGCTGTAGGTCCGTCCCTCCTCCTGGATATCGTGAATGTTCAGGAATGCCTGGCCGCCTAATGCCTGCATCGCCTGATCCAGCAGTGCGCGTGCCTTACGGGAGTTCTGCTGATCTCCGGGAGTCGTAGCGCTGGGTGCTGCGGCAGCTCGCGAAGGAGTCTGTGATGCCGCCTGTATTACGGCCACGGCCTGGCTACCGCCGGACAAGTCGAAAACAGGCGCCAGCACAACGATGAGAACTAGATATTTCATTCAATCCGGTCAGTGTGATGCCGAACAGGAAATTGTAGCTGCTTACAGGTTGCTTATGCGCCGCCAGCACTCCCTTCGACAATCTCAGAGCAGGCTCTCCCGTGAGCCTTTTCGGCGCTGCATGCAAGCGGGCAAGAGTGCCCGCTGCACATAGCGGTGGAGTTCCGCTTTCTCTTGGATGCAGAAAAAACCGCGGGGAGGGCCTTGTTCGGTTGGAATTTCCGGCGGACACTTATCCCGTCAGAACGGCTCCGCCGTTTACGTTGAAGATTTCTCCGGTGATAAAGGTGGCGTACTCCGTGCATAAGAAGAGCACGGGACCCGCAATCTCCTCCGGCTTGCCGACACGCCCAATTGGAATTGTCCTTCGAATTTCTTCCCCGCTTTTTGGATCGTCCAGCGCGGCTCTTGACATGTCGGTATCGACCCATCCTGGAGCGACCGAGTTCACATAGATTCCAGCGGATGCCAGTTCCGTGGAGAGTCCTTTGACCATGCTGATCAAGGCGCCCTTGCTGGCGGAGTAATCGCAATGGAACGCCTCACCGCGCTGGCCGCTGGTGGAACTTATAAGCACGATATGCCCAGCAGCAGCGCCGGTTCGCGGCTGCGACTTCATCTGCGCGACCGTGTGTTTGACCAGACCGAACACGGCGTCGAGGTTGATGGAGAGGGTGGATCGCCATTGCTCGTCCGGCATCCTCTCGATAGCCACATCTTCGGCAGGCCAAACTCCGTGATTGGCGACGAGAATGTCCAGACGTCCGAAAATCTTTGCTGCCGCGGTGACTACACTCTGAGCAGAATCCGCGCTCGTCAGGTTGGCGGCGAGAGGGCGACAATTCGATTCACCACAATTCTTTGCCAGGGCTTCAGCCTGCGACCGGGCTTTATGATACGTGAACACAACTTTCGCGCCGGCTGCGGTAAACAAGCGCACTGTGGCTGCGCCAATACCGCGCGAACCACCCGTAATCAAGGCAACTTTTCCCGACAGAGAGAGAGGAATGGACATTCCGACAGTTTCACGGTTCGGGCGGGAACTTTCAAGTGGAGGGTGCTGGCGCTGCTGGCGCCTATTTATTGCTGTCATCTGGAGCGAAGCGAGGGACCTTAGTGTTTGTTTGCAGCGACAGTACTTCGATTTGGGCAAGAACCAAGGTCGTCCCTCGCTTCGCCCGGGATGAAACGAACGTCGGGGCTAATGGATCGTTTAAGTGCCCAGACTCGAGGACGAAGTCCGTTCCGATTTCAGTTCGCGCACGAGCAGTCGTACCAGCATGCCGTCGAAGCCGGTCCCACTCATCTTGGCCAGTTCGTCGAGCGCCTGGTCCGGAGTGCGCGCGGCGGCAATGGACTGCTCTGTCAACATGTTGGCGTAGGCGTCCGCAAGGGCAATAATCCGTGCCCACAGCGGAATCTGCTCGCCTTTCGCGCCATCGGGATAGCCGGTGCCATCGAAACGCTGGTGGTGGTGCTCAATGGCCTGCTGCATCATTTCGCTGTGCGGCAAGATGGCTGCGATCTCGGCTCCAACCTGCGCGTGCATTCTTACCAGGAAAAATTCGTCATCGGTAAGCGGCCCCGGCTTGTTCAAGATGCGTTCCGGTACGAAGATCTTGCCCACATCGTGAACACGCGCCGCATACACCAAGTCCGCGGTTTCCTCGGGGGGCAAATGTAGTGCGCGCGCCAGAATTTCTGTGTAGCGGGCCACCATATCGCCGTGACCGGATGTGCGCAGTTCGCGCGATTCGGAGGTCCGGCTGAGGATTTCAATCGATTCTTTCAGCAGCGGCACGTTGCAATTGTCTTCGCCTCCGCAAAATTTCACCAGCATCGAAGCCAATTCTTCCAGATGCTCTGGCCCGTTGTGCTCGCGCTGCAGAAAACCCTCGATATAGGCTGAGATTTGTTGCCGCTGGGTTGCAAACTCCTCGCCCGCTGCAAATTCCTCGGCTGCCGACACTCGATTCCCACCCGAACGTTTTGAAACATACATGCCGGCATCGGCCACGCGAATGATGTCCTCGATGGAAAAACCATGAGTGGGGAAGCTGGCCACGCCGAAACTGCCGGTAATGTGGTGCTCGCTGAGCATTGGGTCCGACGTAATCCACAGGCGTAAACGTTCGGCCAGCACTTGGGCCTGGTCCGCCCCGGTTTCGGGCATCAGAATAATGAACTCGTCGCCGCCATAGCGCGCCACCACATTCGACTGCCGGGACTTTTGCTCCAACAATCGGCCGACGCGGGCCAGCACCAGGTCGCCTTCAAAGTGGCCCATGGTGTCGTTTACTTCCTTGAACTTGTCTAAATCGATCAGAACCACGGAGAACGGCCGTCCCGAGCGGGAGGCGCGCTTCCACTCCGCCGAGAGTGCTTCCCAGAAGAACCGCCGCGTCTTGATTCCGGTGAGGCCATCAGTGATCGATTGCTGTTGCAGTTTCTGAAATACGAAAGCGTTGTGCAGCGCCGTCGCCAACAGGTCCGCCAAAGTATTGAGAATGAGAACATCCTGGGGTGAAAATGCGCTCTCATTGCGGCTTTCGATATTGAGCGCGCCCAGCAGAGTTTCGCCGTAGGTAATCGGAATACACAACACGGATCGCGACTCCGGCAGAATGGCGCCCATCTGGCCTTCCAGGCCGTTCTGGACCAGGGCCCGCTCGCCGGTGCGCGCTACCCGTCCCAGAATTCCGATACCCAGTGGAATCCGTCTGCCCATGGCATGCGCGGTTGCTCCAGCCTCCGCTTTAATTTCGATTTCTTTGGTGCCGTAATCCAGCAGGCCGATACCGATGTGATCAAAGCTGAAGTTCTTTTGGATTTCTCCGACAATCTGCCCCAGCATGTGCACAGGGTCGTCGCTCGAAATGGCAGTGCGCGAAATATTGTTGAGGAACGCCAATTGCCGGGAGCGCCGCTGTTCTTCCGCGAACAGGCGCGCGTTTTCTACAGCGACCGAGACCTGACCGGCGGCCGTCATCAACACGTCCAGGTCCCGCTGTTCGAATACGAATTCCCGCTCCGAGCTCATGGCCACCATGACGCCTGCGGGCTTATTACGCAGCAGGATCGGCGCTGCGCAGAGGCATTTGGCGGGGCGTTCCGGAAGATAAGTGATGCCTAATCGCGCGCGCGTCTTCTCCAGGTCGGACCGTATCAGCAGCGGCTGGCCCGTTCTGAGCACGTACTCGGTGAAGGCATTCTGCTGTTTGCGAGAACGCTTAGGCAGGATGCGATCGTTCTCGATTTCCAATTCGAAACGGATTTGATCTCCCTCCTGAAACGCTATGTAAAAGTTGCTGGTATTGAAAATCTGTCCCAGCTCCGAGTGGATCGTGCGCAGCACCTCATCCTGGTCCAGGCGCGAGCTGATCGCTTGCCCGATCTGGGTGAGCAATTCGTACTCTTGTGTGCGGCGGTGGGCGTCGTGCGCGATCAGGTAGTTGTCGAGCGTAAGCCCGAGCTGCAATGCCAGCCCCACCATCAAACGGGGGCCGGATGTCCCAAACGCCTTGCGCTCCGCGTGGGGAAATAAGATCACGCCGAAGGCGTGTTCGCGGGTCTGCAGGCTTACGGCGGTAAGGTTGCGGATATCGGCTTGTGTGAGCACTCTCTTGAGATCGGAGAATGTTCCGATCGAGCCAGCGGGGAGAGGCTCCGTCATGTGGGCCAGGTCGTGCACCGTGAACAGGCCACCTTGCCGATAGGCTAGTTCGCAGATGTATTCCCCCGCCCCAGTCTTGGTTAAAACATCCATGAATTCCGGAGAAAATCCCCGTTCCACCGAAGGCAACAGACTGCGCCAGCGCTCGGAGATAAAGATAATTGCGCGGCGTGCGGACAAAGCGCCGGCCAGCCGGTCCAGCGCCGACTGCATGCTCGGCAACAAATCGTCAGCCGAGAGCAAGCGCCGAGGGTCAACTCCCAGGGTCGAGAGCGCGAGCGTGTTCTCCTGCACCGCGTTGCGTTCGTTTTCAAACAGCACCATCACCATCGCGATGCCGAGCAACATCTGCGGCACTGGACCCAGATAATTGGCGGCGCTGCCAAACCGCGCTCCCCAGGGATTGCGGAATTGCCCCGCGCCCATCAGCACGGCCCACAATGCCAGTGCAAAGGCCAGCACTTTAAACGCCAGCAATCCCCTTCGGTGACCATTGATGTAGTAAACCGCTGAACAGTACAGGAGGACAGCGGCAATGCCCAGGTCGAGGGCGATTGCGGGCTGCGCCGCTGCCTGAAAAGCGCCGTCCACCATGTGCGCTTGGACATTGATCCACGCCAGCGCAATTCCGGCCGCCGCCAGGGCAGCGTCATACCAGAGAAAACGCGATGGTCCGCTCATCAGTCGCGTCGACACAAAAATGCACAAAGCCATGGTTACCAGGAACAAGGAACTGGCGAAAAATGCCAGCGGCGAGGGAGCCCGGTAATAGGAAAACGCGTCCAGAACGTAATGCAGCGAGTAGGCAGCCCAAGCCAGCTGCCAGGCGCGGAAATACGCCTGCCGGCTCTGTTCATAAAGGTAGGTGAACACCAGGAACAGCAACAGCGAGACCACTCCCGGAATCACCACCATGCTGATGACAACACTATTCATGAGGCCTGAACGACTCTTCCCGCGGCGACCCGATCCCAAACCTTGGGGAGACTAATAACTGCTAATGTTTTCACAGCCGGGGCGCACACACAATAGAATTTAAGTACAGTGTCCCAGCCTAAGAGGCTCGACGATACATCAGTTAGGCGGGGGATTGGCCCCTCCTGGTTGGCTTGACGATACTTTTCTCGCGCCCATACCATCAAGTCTCGCTCT
>JAUTWY010000098.1 GCA_030838305.1 Acidobacteriaceae bacterium | reverse complement strand
ACGCAGGCGGAACGTGGGATATGTCATGGATCGAGTGGATCTGGGACGACATTGCCTGGGATACCCGCGCGAAAAAGAACCTGCCAGGCCCGCGCACCTACAAAGAGGCTCTCGCTGCCTGGAAGGAGGAAGGGGCGAAGATGTTGAATACGTTGCCCTTGCTTGACGTGAAGCCCTTGCAGCAATCCGCTCCTTATTATTTCGACTGGCTACAACATCCGCCGGATGATCCGTGGTGGAACTGGAGCGAACTGCGAGACAAGTACTCTCGTACGCACGCAGCTGTTCTTAACCTTTCGGCGTGGTACGACGACAACTACGGCCCGGAAGGTGCGACTACGAACTTTGCCGGCCTGCTCCAGGCCAGGAAGGCCGAGAAGGACCCTCGCACTCACCTGCTGCTTGGACCGTGGGTTCATGGAGTGGATAACACCGAAAAAACACGGTCCGGAGAGCGTGAGTTCGGCCCGACCGCGGCAATCGACTACGACGAGGTCGTGCTGCGCTGGATGGATCACTACCTGAAGCACATAAACAACGGCGTCGACCACGAAGAGCCAGTGCGTTACTTCGTAATGGGGCGCAACCAGTGGCGCGACGCGGATCAGTGGCCGCCGGCAGGGAGAACTATGCCAGCTTTCCTGGCGCCGGGGACTGGTAATACAAGTGTGGGGCGACTGCAAACAACACCCTTCGACAATCCGGACAGTTTCAGCGAATTCGTATCCGATCCGGCAAGCCCCGTCGTGAACACGTACGACTCCTCCGGCGCCCACGACTATCGCAAGCTGGCTGATCGCGCCGATGTTTTGACCTTCGATTCTTCTTTGCTGCAGGAGGATACCGAAATAACGGGGCCGATCACAGCCCGCATCTTTGTTTCCTGCGACTGCCGCGATTTCGATCTTTGGGCCCGTCTTCTCGACGTCTCCCCGGATGGAACAGCGATCAACCTGATGAGTGCAGGGCTGGATGTCCTGCGCGCAAGCTATCGCGACCTCAGCCGGGGCCGGCAGTTGTTGTCTCCCGGAACAATCTACGAACTGAAGTTGGAGAACCTGATCACCAGCAACCTGTTTCTGCCGGAACACCGGATCCGCCTACAAATCTCGGCAAGCTTCGCGCCGAACTTTTCTCGTAACCTCCAGAGTGGAAAATCGGAGGCGAGCAGTGTCGAGATGAAAAGGGCGCACATTCGCGTATTTCACGACGCAAAGCACCTCTCGCAGGTAGTGCTGCCCATTATCCCGATCGTCAGGTAAATTGCTGATTCGGTTCGGGACGGTATAATCGTCCCGTTTTCTGAGTTTGCGGAGGAACCTGTGTTCCGATTCCGACTGATTCGGCTTTTCATCTTTGTTTTCCTATGGTGCGCGAATTGCGTGGCGCAGCGTGAGCCGGTGCTCAAGCAGATTGACCTCCCGCACGCTTATTACTATCGCGAGATGTACTTGCCTCAGCTCACTACGGGACCAAGCGCGGCGGCCTGGTCTCCGGATTCCCGGACGCTGATTTACTCCATGGCCGGATCGCTGTGGCGGCAGGATGTGAACAGCACGATCGCCGAGCAACTGACTGCAGGTCCGGGCTATGACTATCAGCCGGACTGGTCGGCGGATGGGCGCTGGGTCGCTTTTTCACGTTACAACCACGATGCCATGGAGCTATGGTTGCTCGACTTGCACGATGGGCGGACGCGACAACTCACGTCTGGCAGCGCGGTTAACCTCGAGCCGCGGTTCTCACCCGACGGTAAGCGGCTGGCGTTTGTTTCAACTTCCTTCAAAGGTCACTTCCACATCTTTGCAGGAAGATTCGAGAATGGCGAACTGAGCGACGTCCAGCAACTCACTCCGGAAAACGTCAGTTCACTTCCTCGCTATTACTACAGCAAGGTGGACCATGAGATCAGCCCGGTGTGGTCGCGTGATGGGTCCGAGATCCTCTTCATTTCGAATCGAGGGCACATTCACGGTACTGGGGGCTTCTGGCGGATGAAGGCGCAACCCGGCGCGGCAGCCCATGAAATCCACTATGAGGAGACAACCTGGAAAGCCCGCCCTGACCTTTCGCCAGATGGCAAGCGCATAGTGTACGCGTCATATTTGGGACGGTCGTGGCACCAGCTTTGGGTGATGCCGGAGGAGGGTGGCGATGCGTTTCCGATTTCGTATGGAGATTACGACAATATCAATCCGCGATGGTCTCCGGACGGATCAAAGATTGCGTTTATTTCGAACCACACCGGCAATACGTCATTGTCGATACAAACGATTCCGGGCGGTGCTCAGAACGAGATTGTCGCCCGCGTGCAAAGGTACTTGACGCCGATGGGGAAATTGCTTCTACGAGTTACCGACCGCAGCGGGAAGCCGGTGGCGGCGCGAGTCTTCGTTACGGCGGAAGACGGTCGGGCATATGCACCGGATGATGGGTGGATGGAAGCGGACGACAGTTTCGACCGCAAGGAGCGTCCGTTTGAGGCGCACTACTTTGTCACCAAGGGAATCTCTGAGGTTGCGGTTCCAGCCGGAAAAGTACAAGTGGGCGTCATGCGCGGCTTCGAATACCGGTTCGAAGAACTAAGCTTAGATGTTCTGGCGGGCAAAACCTTGGAAGCCACGGTTCGGCTTCGGCAAATCGAGTGGAAGAGTCCTGACACGCGGTGGGTCAGTGGGGATGCCCATGTCCACATGAACTATGCGGGCACGTATCGGAATACACCATCGCATCTGATTGAGCAGGCCGCCGCCGAGAATCTGTCGATCATTGAAAATCTGGTGGTCAATAAAGAACAGCGCTTCCCGGATATCGCGTACTTTTCGCCGAAGCTTGATCCGGCTTCCGACCAAGATCGCTTGCTGCAGCACGCGCAGGAATTTCACACCAGCTACTGGGGACATCTCGGCCTTCTGAATTTGACGCGGAATCTGATCTTGCCGGGGTATGCCGCGTACCCAAACACGGAGGCGGCCAGTTTGTTTCCGGCGAATGCCAACGTAGCTGATCTGGCACACGAACAAGGAGCGCTGGTGGGGTATGTTCATCCGTTGGAAAGCGTACCGAATCCGGCGAAAGGCGCTGTCACGTTTGAACTGCCAGCTGATGTGGCCCTTGGGAAAGTGGATTACATCGAGGTTGTCGGCTTTTCTGACCATAAATCCACGGCAGAGGTTTGGTACAAGTTGCTGAACTGCGGTTTCCGGCTGCCGACCGCTGCCGGAACAGATTTCATGGGGAACTACGCCTCGCTGCGAGGGCCGATTGGGTTGAACCGCGTGTATGCGGAAGTTCCCGCTGGATCATTGAAGCTTGAGCCGTGGCTCCAGTCCATCAAAGCAGGACGGACTTTCGCAACGAACGGGCCGTTACTGCGCTTTGAACTCGGAGGGGAGACGCCAGGAGGAGAGGTTCATCTCGACAAGAAGCAGGATGTCTTTTTTAAGGCGGCTCTTGGGTCCCTTGTCCCGGTGGATTATCTGCAGATCGTCTGCAACGGGAAAGTGGCGCGCGAACTAGACCTCAGTGCAAATCGCACAAGCGCTTACGTCGAAGGCAAGTTGCCGCTCGAAAGCAGTGGCTGGTGCATTCTGCGCACGTTCAGTGACAAGGCCGAGTACCCGATTCTAGATCTGTACCCGTATGCGACGACCAGTCCGGTTTATGTGGACATAGCTGGCGCCCCGCTGCGCAACCCGGAGGATGCAGCGTATTTCGTGGCATGGATGGGACGGCTGATCACAGCGGCGCAGAGCAGCACGACGTGGAATACCGAAACTGAGCAGCAGGCGGTGCTGGCGATCTTTCAAAAAGCCCGACAGAAATACGAGAACATTGCGAAGCTAGGGCCGTAGAAGACCGTTAAGCTGGCTAGATCCAGTCCGCAAGATTCGCCAACAACATTGCTCCAGAGTGACGGGTAACAAGAATGCGTGACATGGGACGGACTCCCACCGATGCTGGCCATCAGTCAGCTTCGGGGACATCGCGATGGATCTCCTCCAAGCCCGTTTCTGGACCTCGTTGATCCGCCGCTCCCGGAAGTGCTGACAAGGCCCCGACCGCGATTTCTAGCGCATTCCCTTGGCCAACCGCGCACTGCCGGGACGTCTCCGCAACAACAGCATGGCAGAAGCGCCAATTGACGGGCCTGGAACCAGGATGAGAAATGTCCACCGCCAAGAACCCAGGAAAGCAGCCATCCGAGGCACCAGCCAAATTGCCACAACGGTAAGCGCAAATCCCAGGCCGAGCTGAACTGAAAGTGCGGTTCCGACAAAGCGCTGGTCAGCAAGTTCAGTAATCATTGCGGAAAACTGGGCGGAGTCACCGATGACAGAGACGCCCCAGATCACTAGGATCGTGGTGAATAGCCATGACGGCCCACCAAAGGCGAAGCCGATCGCAAGGGCGCAGGTTCCGGACGCGATCATCATCCCAGCGGTGGTCGCTGTGCGTCCGATACGATCGGACAGAATCCCTCCCAGGAGGCAGCCGAACGCCCCCGTCCCGATCGTCACGAAGGTAAGAAAAGACGCCCGGCCGAACAACCACACGTGCTGGGCTCCAAGGGCCTCGTTCACGTATAGCAGAAGCCATGCCCACATTGCGTACAGCTCCCACATATGTCCGAAATAGCCGAGATTGGCGAAGAGGAGGTCTCCATCGCGGAAAACAGCCCCAGCCTGCCGTGGATCGAATATAGCGCGTCCGAAGGGATAGGGTCCCTCGCGGGCGAAGAGCCAAAGAAGCACTCCACCTACCGACGTGGCAAGGGTAGACATCTTGACGACGAATCGCCAATCCACCGCAGCGGAAAGGCTGCGAAAAAGATGCGGCATGGACGACCCGATGGTCAGCGCACCGACCACCGTCCCTAACGCAATGCCTCGATCACGGTTGAACCAAGTGGATACCAGCTTAAGAGCGGGCGGATAGACGCCCGCCAAGGCAAATCCCGTTACGACTCGGGCTGCAACAGCGCCCACGGGACCATGCGCCGTCAGAAGCGTCGCATTCGCTGCTGCCGCCAGCAGGGCAGACAGCGCCATCAGCCGGTTGAGACGGACAATATCGGGAAGGTTGACCAGGCTGGCGGCCAAGGCGCCACAGACGAAACCGATCTGCACGCCAATCGTCAGCCAAGAGATGGCGACAGGTGAAAGGTACCATTCTCGCTTCAATTCGGGAGTGATGGCTGTAGCCGAAAACCATGTCGTCAGTGACAGGACAATTGCAATTGAAAGTATCGCTAGGACCCCCCAGCGCGAAGCGTCAGAACTGCGGTGCAAATCCGATGCGCAGGTAGACGGCGTTGTGTGCACGTGGCTTCGGTGTCTCCTGAGTTGGTGGTGGGCGCTTGCCTCCAGTCTACTCGATCAAGAAGCGAATCGGCCCTGGATCACGGGCCCGACGGGTCGATCGGGAGTTTTTCCGGACCAGAGGTCCTGTCCGAGGAGATTATGAATCGATTTCCCCCAAGCCCGTTTCTGGCCAACCAAACCCACGAGATTGCCTGCCAACAACATGCTGCCAACAACTGCTTGCAACTGACAACGAGCTGTATTAGGCTCCCTCGTTCGCGCCTTGAACCACCATGACCGATAACTCTGGCCTTGCAATTTGCGGAGATATGCAACACAATGTGGTTCTTCCCCATCAACCATCCGTGGTGTGTCTGCCGCTATTTGCATGGAAAAGATAGTTATTAGCTCCGCCGAGGTGGCGGAGACTCAGTCTCCCGCGGAACAGCCTGCTCGACTGGAGCCGAAACTGGCGGCCGCGATCCCGCCCTGGGCGAAGTGGACTCTGGCTCCGCTAGTGCTAGTCCTGCCGCTGCTCTGCCTCGTTGCCATCGTCTTGCGGGTAGCCATGCGAGGGTTGCCGCCGCGCATACGATATGAGTGGACCTCATTGTTGGCCACTCTGCTCATCGTGAGTGGGATAGCGACTTCGGTAGCAACTGTGTTTTTGCTCTCTTTTGCTCCACTGCCGCCGGTTGCGGGACTGGGATTGAGCGAACTTGATGAGCAGGCATTTCCCAGTCTCCCCCTCGTGACTCCGATGTCCGCCAAGGATATTTCTGAGAAGTTGAAGCCTTTGGTCGCGGTTATCTGTCCGTCGCAGCGCTCGTGGCTTACGCATCAAGAAATGCCCACTTCGAGTTTTGGAGCCGGCGCTTTGTTGCAGGCCAACGCGGAGGGATATTTATTTCTGACTGCGCGGCATGTGGTCGATGGTCCCGCGGGGAATGTTGCGAAAGCAGGTTCGCGTGCCCTGATTGCAATGGCTTCGGGAACGTGGGGAATGGCCGAGGTGGTGGCGCGCCACCGAAATCTGGACCTGCTTCTGCTTTGGGTGCCGCGGGAAAAGGGGAGCGCCACATTCGTGCAGCCGGTGGTAAAGGCAACGCCTCCGAGCGAGGGGGAAAACGTTTTCGTGATTGGGCACCCGGAGGGACTGCGCTTCACTTTGAGTACTGGAATCATTTCGCGCATGCAGGGCAGCACCATTCAAATGTCGGCGCCGGTGAGCCCTGGCAACAGCGGCGGTCCGGTGTTCGACGACCGCGGAAACCTGGTGGCGATTGTGACTTCGAT
>JAUTWY010000080.1 GCA_030838305.1 Acidobacteriaceae bacterium | reverse complement strand
TGATGTACGGTGCCTGGGGGTTTCCGATGATCTGGCTGTAGTCATGATTCTCCATCACCACGACGACGACGTGATCGTAATTCGGTACGGTCATTTCGTTTCCTATCATGTTTGTAGTCGTGATAGTTCAGATCGTCAGCCGCTCAGAGGCCATTTCGGAATCAAATCGCGATGGGTGACTTAGGGGTTGGATGGTCGGGCGCGGTGTGATTCCTCGAAGTCTTGCGGGAAGACCTCATGTGGAACCCGAATGGAATCCGAACAGCCGCCCCCAGCATAGCCGCGCTGGGCTGCGCTATGGAAGCGACCTGACCGGCGCCGAATGCGCGATTTTGGCTTAACCCTTTTGGAGTATCTCTATCTCGAATCCGTCGGGTAGCCGCCTCCGCGCCTCCGCTCTCCTCCCGCGGCCTGCCGCGCGCGTCCTGCCCCGAGCTCAACGACTACTCGGTGCCGACGACCTACGGTCACCATGATTTCAGGAGCGTAAGGCCCTTTATCCTTGGCATCCATGGGCGGGATGCATCGTTCATATCCATGAGGTGATCGAGAAGGCGGCGGGCGACGTGGCCCGCTGCAGCCATGACGACGGCGCGTCGGGTCGATTGTTCGAACTGCCGACTTGGATGTTCGATCGGTCGGCTTGCGTGCGAATGCGGGTTGAGGCGTTCCCTCGGGTGGATATTGCCGGACAAGGCGGGCTTCGAGGACGTCCGACGTTTTCAGCTGCATGTGGCCCAGAGCGGCGTCGGCACGGGAGCGCTCAATGCGTTCAACCGACGTTCCGATCTACAAGCTCATCCAGCGACCTGAAGATTCCTAAACCTCAACCCGCCAGTCCTCAACCCGCCAGTTCATTGTGTGCGGGGCGATTTCTTTTTTCTACGTTGAAAGAAATGGCCGCCGCCAGAAAGCGGCCTCAGCACTTTCGCGCCTTCACTCAGATTGGCGGATATTAGCCCGTATGAGCGACGCGCTTCTGTGCTTCCTCTTCCGCCGCAGTTGCGGGCTGCACTGGAAGTTGGAGGACCGCTGCCTCCTGACCCTCACAGAGCTCTGTCAGAAGAACAATTTGCCCGTCCGGAAATTCGAGCGCATCATGGTGCATCCCCGGCTTGTCTTTGTTGATTTGTCGGAAGATTGCCGTCGTGTGACCGAGTGTTACCGCCTTCCAACCGAGCAAGCCGGTTCTTGGAACTGTTACTTCGCTCGAAAACGCAAGCTCGGTTCCGGGAAGGACGCAAACCGCAATTGTGGAATTTTCTGGCGCCGCGAACCCCCGCGTGCCGGTACCGAAATTGCGCGTGGTGAGTCTGTCGCTAACCTTTGCAGGACGCGACAATACGCTCTGTAGACTATAGTCGCACATGCCCAGGAACTCCTGTGTTTGGGAGCCCCACAGCCCTATTTGACATAAGCGAATACGCCATGATGACGCTCTCACCGCGTCGGTCGGGTGTCAACAGAAAGTTCATTAAACTTTCGGGCGCGGCTGCAATGCACACGCGCAAAACCTCAACCCCGCCGCTCTTCCCTCGAACTCTTTAACCTCTCACGCTCGTCCGCTCCGCGTTCAATACTGATAGCTGGATCGCTTGCAGGAAACGTTGCCTTAAGTGCGTCGTCGAGAAGCTCATCAATATGTGCCAGTGCAGCTGTTGCCGCACTCCGCGATTTCTTATCGGTAAGCACCACTTGGACGGACCTCTTCGATCCCCAATGCATTCACGTAATACGTCACCCCACAAAGACAAAGGGGAATCAGTGCGGTGCGCTCCCTCGGACGAGGTGCGTATATCCGTGTGTGGTCAGCCATCTGGCGCGGGTCAGATGGCTTTGCCACGCTCGTGGCGCCCGTTCCCGTTCGCGCACGGGATCGATATGAAGCACAAGACGCGCGACTTCCTGCCAGTCGGCCCCGTCGCTGTCTGCGTCGAGCAGCCGAAGGTTCACTCCAATAGCGCGAGTCAGATCGCATCCGCGTACACGAACCTAAGTCTATTTCAGAAGATTATTGTGCCGGCCGACGGCGCCACCGCTGCCACTGTGCGGAACGGAGACTTCGGTACGTCGCCGTTTTTTGAGCAGCTCTCGGACGAGCCACAGCTCGCCTGTAAGTGCTTACGCGGCCTGTCGGATGCAAAGCGCAAGAGCGGGTCAAGAAATTAGGCGCCGCAGTCGGCGGTCCCCCGCCGTCTAAGAAAACCTGGTGGTTCCCGGCCCATTTGGGTCGGAAACAGCCGAGAGTTCCGCTGTGAATGAAGATTTAGGTAAGTGCATCTGCCCCTTTAGGGCTATCGGCCACGCAGCCGACCCGAACCAACACCATTTCACCGCGCAACCCCGCGCGAAAGGAGAGAGACCCTTCCCGCTTCCGTGACGTCAATTCTGCCGCAGTGTGTCCCCAGGTGCCGCGCGTGCTAGCGAGGAGTCATCTGCCTATTGGTTCCCAAGGTAGCGAGGCCGCTAAAGTCGCCGGTGTACTTGTAAGCAATCACGAGTCCAATAAGAGCAACGGCGAGTAAGCCGATGACGATGTAACCCCAAGCGCGTTTCTGATCCGAGTTGCGCATCGCGTTCCAACATAGCACACGATAGCCCCCTTACGGGCTTGCTATCCCACCCAAGGGCGCATATTCGGCGACGATGCCACAAGCGCGCCCCGCCATTCGAAGTCGCTACTCAGTGCTTGTTAAGCGCCGGGGTCGCGCGTCCATAAAGACATGGGCGTGGAAATTCGCCGCACAATTCGCGGTCCAGCTCCAAATGGATGGCTTCAACACACCAAAAGCTGCCAAGCGTGCCGACGAAAAGGCTTTGCGCACCCTTTTAGAAAGTCTGTCCGGAGAGAAACGTAATGCCTAAGCAAGAAAGGGAGGCCTGCACTTACGACACGGGCTCTTTAAGCTTGCCGACCGCTCGTGATGTCAATGTGACACCCTGCGGGTACGGGGGCTATGGTTTGTGACCCGGAACAAGATTACTGGCGGGTCTCCCCACAGTTATCTATTTGGCGGAAAGCCTTCTGCAAGGGGGGCGCCACATTAATTAGAAAGAGAATCGGGCCTCCGCAACCGAAAGCCACCTCCACCCCCGATTAATTTCTGGCCGCGCCATTGCCCGAAAACGGCGACGTACCGAAGTCTCCGCTTCCTCTTTGCAGCCCTGGTGCCATCGGCGGGCACAATTTTAATTTGACAATTGATCTTGTGTTGCGGGTGCCTCCGGCACCGGCATATCGGCACGGGCGCGGCCCCGGTTGCGCGCGTGCCGGCGCCCGACAGACCCGCGACCAGGGCCGCGGCGGCAACGGCGACATTGCGCTGAAAAGCGCGCATGAAATCCTCCCTGAATATTCGCGCCCGAATTTTTTGGAAATAAAGCCGGGATTCCCCGATGACTCCCGAGCCGGGGGGAATCCTCGCGCTTTTCCGGCCTTCCTGCAAGAAAGACCTGGGGTGCTGATGCTACCATCACCTCCACTTTCAAATGAGCGGTGAATGGCCGCTTCTGGCCCCGACCCGCTGTTCGCGGCAATGCAGCAAAACGTCGGCAATCGAGGAGAAGCAGACGGTCGGCGGACACGGCCGGCGCCGCCGCACCTGACCCGAAGCGGTCTACCACGCCGCACGCCCCTCGCTTGTCGACCTGTGGGGCAAGCCCTCTCTGTCACACAAGCTCGACCAGCTACTTCGCGCAATCGACCTTGCATCGATCTTGCATCATGTCGATCTTGCATCATGTCGATCTTGCATCATGGCCCTTGCGCCGAGCCTATGAAATACGGGCCGTGCTAGCGGTTTCTGAAATAGTCTAAAGTTCCTACGTGCAGAACCTGATCGGCGTCAACCAGCTCTTTTGCCTCGAGATCGCTGGCCGTCCTGAGCCTCTGATAGATTGGAGCGAAGTCCTGGTAGCACTCCGTGAGCAAAGTCTCGAAGCTATCGATCACGAAATATGTCTGCTGAAAATCGTCGATAACGTATTTCGTGCGCATAACCCGATCGAGATTAAATGCAATGCGGTTGGGCGAAGGATCTTCGAGCGCAAATATGCTCTCGGTCACGGAAGACATGATTCCGGCACCGAAGATGCGCAGGCCCCTCGGCGTGCGGATCAATCCGAATTCAACGGTATACCAATAGAGCCGCGCTAGCTTGGGTAGCATCCCGAGCTGCATGGCACGTTGCCCGCCCTTGCCGTAAGCCTGGATGAAATCCGAATAAACCGGGTTTGCCAGCAGCGGCACGTGGCCGAACAGGTCGTGAAAGATGTCCGGCTCCTCGAGATAGTCCATCTGC
>JAUTWY010000069.1 GCA_030838305.1 Acidobacteriaceae bacterium | reverse complement strand
TTGGCGGCAATGACACCGCCGGAACGCTCGAACTGCTGCGTCAACAGTCAAGTGGCCCATGCCATTTCGTGCATGCCCCCAAGACCATCGATAACGACCTGGTGGAGAACGATCACGTCCCCGGCTTTATCTCGGCCGCCGCCTTCGTCGCCAATGCCCTTGTCAGCATGGATCTCGATTTTCGCGCCATGCCTGGCATCTATGTGGCCATCGTCATGGGCCGTCATGCCGGCTTCCTCTCCGCCGCTGCCGCGGGCTGGCAGCAATCGCCTGACGATGCTCCGAATCTGATCTACACCCCGGAAAAGCCATTCTCGGTTGTTCAGTTCCTCGACGAGGTCGATGCCGTTTATGCGCGCCTGGGCCGCTGCATCGTCTCGATGTCCGAGGGAGTGCAGGACGAGGCCGGCCGGCCTCTCGCCGAGGCGCTGGCGGGCGAGGCGGTCGAGCGCGACGGCCATGGCAATCTGCAATTGACGAGCGGTGATCTCGGCATCGAGATCAGGAAAGCGCTGAAATCGCGTTTTCCCAAAGCAAGGGCGCGTGTCGATACGCTGGGCTATCTGCCACGCGGATATATCGGCGTGATCGACGAAACCGACAGCAAGGAGGCTTTCGCCGCTGGCGCATTTGCCGCGCAAAGCGCCTTAACCGGCAGTGGATCGGTGGTGCTGCACTATGACGGCGGCAGCATCGAACCTCTGATCGTGCCGCTCGAACGTGTGGCTGGCAAAACACGCCATATGCCGGACGACTTCTTTGCCGGCAGCAATACCGTTTCGGATGAAGGACGGCGCTATTTTCGACGGCTTCTACCCAAACGGCCCGATATCTTCCTGCCGTTCGTGTGAAAATGCCGGATAGAGCATTCTCAACGTGAGGCTCTCAGGAATGTTTTTTGGCTCAACCGCGGACGTCCGCTCGTGGCCGCGCAAAGCGGCCATTCATACGCAACAGGATCTCGTGACTGCTAAGGAATGGGTAGAAGACCGTCCAGTCTACAACTGGCTAAGAAATAGCAAAAAGCTATCCAGTTTTGAACTGGTGATACGACGGGATCAGTAGAGGCTAAAGATTTAGAAAAATCGACGCTCTTTCGTGAACTAGTCGCGCCGGCGTTCAACCGAATTCATGAAGCAAAGCCGAACACGATCGCCAGCGGCTCAGACGTTCAAAGAGAAGTGCGAGGCGCTGGCCGGAACCGTGGGCGCCGGGGCGGCCACGCCGCCGACGCTCGCTTGACCGATCACGCGCTGCCTTAACACACCAGCAGTTTCTAAAATGCAATTTAATTGTGTCGCCGAAATACGATCCTATGTCAGCCCACCAGAGATGGAGTTTAACGAACTATGACCAAACTCGGGCTCCTTAGCGCTGTCGCAATTCTTTGTTCCTTGCTCTTAGGGCCGGCAATGGCCCAGCACGTGATGTCTAGCCCTCGCCATTCCTCTCAGAAAGCCTATTGCCAGAGCAGGGATCCGGGAAATCCCTACAGCGAGCGGTACGATTACCAGGCATGGACTGCTTGGCGAGCTAATGGTGGCTGGGACAGCCGCCGAGACTGGGATTGCTGGTACGGCAGGCGCCGCGATTTCTGACCTCTGGCGAGCTGCGGCGGCCCGCTCAGTTCGTCCTGCATCCCAGGGCATTTCCGGGCAACCCCTACGACGGTCACACCTTGCGGGACGTGATCGACCGAGACCAAAACTTACCGGCTGTGAGATCGAGCGCGACTATGTCGACAAGGGATAGCGCGGCCATCACAAGCTTAACCCCGCTACGCGGAACCGGTCTCGATCGGATTCGACCTGTGCAGAACGGACAAGTGGCGACGCTTTTGGACCCGGAGCGGATGGGGGCGCAGTTGCTCATTGTATTGCTCAGGTTCAGCCTGTGACTCGCATTCACCGAGAATGGCGGCGACCATCATAGCCGAGGAGTGTGTCGGTTGCGGGCTCGTAGGAGTGATAGCGCTGGGCCCGGAATGAGGGGCTAGCGCCGCCCATCGCCGCATGAGCATTGTTTGCCGTGGAAGCCCCACCAGGTAGCTCCAAGCCCATTCTGCCTGCAGGAGTTAGTGCACCTCCATTCAGTACATCCCGATTTGGAAACTGTGCCTGAAAAGCTCCCGGTTCAGAGATTGCAGCCTGCGCTAGTGCACACGTTGTCGAGATTGTCGATATCAGAGCTGCCGCGACGAGCGTCTTGAGTCCAGTCATAGTGATTCTCCATTTTCCTTTTCTACGCGAGAATTCGCGCTGGCGACTGTTGCTTTGGGGCGCTCGCTCCGGATTGTTCTGCAGCAGCGCGGCGACGATCCACTTCTCTGCGCAGAGTTCAGTATAGAGCCGAGCGTTGTCGCCAGCGAACCGGTATCGTGCACTAGTCACCGGTCCGCACTTGCCGCCGACCGCTTTCCAAGCCGCGGCAGAGCAATGGCGTTCGCCGGTTGGCGTCGAATCGGTTTGATCGAGCGGCCCAGGGCAGCCCGCGGGTCTAGCCCTGGGCTCGCTGCTCATCGACTCAATACGACGCAGGCTCGCAAGGGACATTGTCCCCGCCCCAGGGCGCTGTGGCAAATGCGCCGACGCGCGGCGCTGGAATGCAGAGGCGGCCATTGATGTAACGGGCAGTGGCGGAGGCGCCTGCATTGGCGTCCTGTGCGGGGTGCCGCGAGGTTACATCGCTCTGGCGAGCCAAAGCGGGAGTTGCGAGAGTGGCTGCGGCGATCAGTGCAGCCGACAGAACTTTGAACTTCGTCATTCGATTTCTCCATTGGATATGAAAAGCCAATACCACTTGTCTCTTTGGGATTGTGGGTTTGGCTTCCGGCGATTGCGGAGCCACAGAGCCGATAAGATGGTTTTGCTATTCCGCATCAATCAGGAGACTGGATAGGCGATCGGTTTATTCCGGCGAACTTCGCTTGCCGGGATTGGCATCAGTACCGACGACTAACATTCACGTGATTACAATTCATCGATCACAAAAGGAGGTCGTCAAACAGGCGATGCGACCTCTCGCTCGGCGAGTCGGTGCATTTTCCGGATCGAGGCATGTCGGCATCCGTAGGAATAACACTACCGCCGGTTCGGTCTCCTCGTTAAGACATTGGATAAAGTCCAAGAGGAAGCCGGGCAAACGACGAGCCGGTTGTCAGCAACAATGGCTCTCCTATCATCAAATTTCCGATATCACGGCCCTGCCGATTGGCACGGTCATGTCGCGTCTGGCGCGCGCGCGAAGGGCATTTGGCGATGCGTGGCGCCGCGAGACAGATGATGGTGCCTGAACTGGCATCGCAATTCTCTGCTGACCCAGAAGATCGATTATTCAAGCTAGATCGCTTCTTGCCCGGTTCGGCAACCCGGATCAGGCAACCCGTGTCGGGAAGCCCGGATCATTAGCTCACACGCCATCCTGCGCTGGCTTCATCACTACGACCTCCGGCTTCAGGCCTTTGGTTCGCACGACCGTCGGCTTCTCGGGCAGCATCCGCTGCATGATCCGGTCGCGAAATATGAACGTGTGCGCCATTGCTGCCGCCACGTGGGCGCCGATCACCAGGAGCAACGCCCATTCCATAGTCCCGTGCCACTTCCCGATCGAATTTGCGAGCAGCGAGCCTTCTGTCGGCAACGTCGGGAGAGGGATCGCAAAGAACAGCCGGATCGACCAGCCACGCTCGGACGCAAATATCCAGCCCGTCATCGTAGTCGCAAGAACGAGCCCATAGAGCAGCCAGTGCACCGCCTCGGACACCAGCTGTTGCCAGGCTGGAAGCGAACTGGCTGGTGCGACGGGATGGGTGATGCGCCAGAGAAGACGCAAAACAATGAGCGCGAGAATAGTGATTCCAAAGGAAATATGGAACGTCATCGCATCGCCAGGTTTCATTCCACGGTGAATGTCCGGCATGAACTTGCCGAGCGGATACTGCACAACGAGGAGTGCCACGACCAGCCAGTGAAATACCTTCGCGGTTGTTCCATAGTGTAGTTGTTTGGCCATGATGATTCTTGCTTTCAGCTGCTTGGTGTTGGTTCGCCGTGTGAGGCACCGGTTCGCCGAGCAGGCGTTTCGTATCCCGGTTTGCAGAAGTGGCAATGGTTCTCCGCAACCTTTCATCCATCCTGGATGAGGTCGTCCTGGTCAGGAAAACTCATCTATTTCTCGTGACTCAATAGATTTTGGTTGGAATCGCGCGGCTTGTCCGGGAAAAGCAAACGCGGATTCAAGGCACAGCCGCCGATGCCCGATGCTGTCCACTGACATTGCTCCTGTGTTCTATAGAAGCAATAGAGGTAACCTTCTCGCGACACGCACCATGGATATTCCTGAGCGTGAACAGGCTTTGGGGACAAAGAAGCAGCCAGGCCAAATGCGAGCGCCGCAACGGGCAAAAGTCTTGCCATTCGAATTCCGATCACGAGTAGTAGCGACTTGGCGTTTTTGGGCTGAATGCAATTCCGGCGCATGTTCTTTCTCTCGCATCGGCACGAAACGGGATCGTGCGGCTAGTGAGAAGACTTGCTGCGGGAAGGTCTTATTCCAGCTTTCTCGGTTTTCGATGGTGGCGCATTGGAACGATTACGTGAGGCAGACGGAGTCCATTGTTTATTGTCTGGATTGAAGCGGTGACGGAATGCAGCCTTCGATCCAAGGACGGGCACGTGTCCGTCGACGGCGTTAGAATGCATCTCCGCTTCTGGTAAGGAATCGCGCATCCAGAGGTACGGTCGCAAGGCGTTTTGGAAATAGAAGCGAGAATTCAGGAATATCGATACCTGAATGTCAGTCTTGTTATCGGAGGGCAGCGTGACGGCGTTCCAGTTGCACGTTCGCCGGAGCCGCTCGGCCGGCGAAACCTCCAAAGCGTCTCAGCCATTCGCCCCTGGCTGAGACGCTCTTTATTCAGTTGTTGGTGAACCGCGAAGGCGTATCTTCTCCGACGTTAATGCGTCCCGGCACCACCTCGCCCACGTCTTACCGGAACGGCGCATTCAGAATATTCTGAGGCCGCCGCTCAGCATCCAAAGAGTTCGCCGACGCCGATTGTTCTTGCGGACGGGCCACCAGCCAGTAATTACCAGCGCCAGTCTTGCGTTTTATTTCGGATGCGCTGTAGGTGGATCGAGTATCCCAGCCCCGGCTCTCAAAGAGAGTTCCGACCGATCAGCCGGTATCACTACAACCTTATCGCAATTGAAGCATTCAAACGTCCGTGCGCTCGAGTCCAGTCCAACTCGAACAAGCATCGGGGCGCGGCAATTTGGACAAAAATTACTATCGATTTTGTTGGACGTGAAGCAAAAGAGCGAGTCCGACGCCGGCATATTGCTCTCCCTTCGCTCGATCCAACCCTAAGAAGCTGCAAATCGCTGTTTTCTGGATGGTTCACATTGACTCGGCCCGCGCTGTTGACAGAATCGCAGCCACGCTAAGCAGTTTGAAGTCAGTCATTGTCGAATTCCTCCACGTCGTTGACCCAGTGCGCACATGCGCGGGCCTCAGACAGAAAGACTCGAATCTATTTTTCGATATTCCTCAGCGCGCGAAATCGTGAAGTTGCGTTCAAGCGACCGCTGTGTCTTTGCGCATTGATTGCCGTCGATGCCATTTCGGCACCGGTTGCGCGTGCCTGCGATGCTTGCTCTATGAGCTTGCGTGAACTGGATGAGCGTCAGCTCGTGCGCGAAATATATTGTTGCTCCAAACAATATACATTCCTGGATGGCAAATAAGCCCGCTTGCCGGCACGGCTTTTGTGCCTCGCCCCGCAGATGATTGTCCTGAGCGGGCCGCGAGCTCGCGGCCATGTCTCGTCAATGTTATCTGGATTCGCACTCATTTTCGCACTGAAGCAGCGTCGCCGTCGTGTGAACACGCCGCCGGCGGTCAGTTACCACAAGCAAGACGCTTCCTGATTTCATCAAGCCGTTTATCGAGCGCGTCAAATCTGGCATGCAGGCTTTTGTCGTGAAGGTGAAATATATAGCCAAGTACTAGCACCCCAAAAAACCAGTGGTGATGCTCTAAGTAGCCAAGAACCTGCTCAGTCGCACTACCGATGAGGGTAACGAAACCCAGCAAGGAACTCATATGAACCAACTCCCGGCAAGAGTCGTACTAGAACCATTGGACATGAGCGACTCCAGAGGTGCTTAGAGGTCAAGCGTCCGCCGGCCTGCCAGCGGGTCTTCGCTGAAGGAGTCAGTCACAGGCCGACGCGACGGCCGCGCCAACCGTAGCGAGTCAGGAGCCGCCGAGTGACCAGACAAGCAGCCTCCCTCGTAGTCACCATTATAGTAGTAGGGATAGTCACCGCAGACGTATGGTCCGAAAGAGCCGAATCCGCGCCCGCCAAATCCGCGTCCTCCGTGCCCGCCGCCTCCACCGCGAGCGAATGCCCCGGTCGGTGAAGCCGGGCCAATCGTTGCCAACGCCACTATGGAGATGATCTTGTTCCGCTGCATATTGTTTGTGTGCTCCGACGAGTTGTCTCAGATGCTAAGACCATTTCGTCAGCAGGATTATTGCTATTGCCGACGTGTCCTCGCGTTAATTTG
>JAUTWY010000042.1 GCA_030838305.1 Acidobacteriaceae bacterium | reverse complement strand
GGCCTGAAGATTCCCGAAAAAAATCTGGATGAACTCGCAAACGTGGATTTAAAGGGCAAGATGGTGGTCTACCTCGCTGGTTCGCCCGCTGATATTCCGACAGCGCTCGCGTCGCACTATCAGACTCCGCCTGAGCGCTGGAAATCCCTACACGCCGCGGGCGCAATCGGCACAATCGCCATTCCTAACCCTGCGTCCATGGACATTCCATGGTCGCGTATTTCAGTGAACCGCAACCAACCATCGATGGATCTTGCTGATCCGGAGTTCTACGAGACTCCAGGGCTTCAACTCGGTGTCACGTTCAATCCAGCTTCAGCAGAGAAACTCTTTGCGGGGTCCGGGCACACTTTTGCCGAGATCGCGGCTCTGGGCAAGGACCGCAAGCCTCTTCCTCATTTCCCATTGGCCGTTTCGCTGGACGCCAAGGCGGCAATCCAAACCACGCCGGTGGAGTCTGCCAATATAGTGGCCAAGCTACCGGGCTCCGATCCCGTGTTGAAAAACGAGTTTGTGGTTCTTTCCGCGCACATGGATCACTTGGGCATCGGCGCTCCGATCAACGGCGATCGCATTTACAACGGTGCCATGGACGATGGGTCCGGCAGCGCTTTGGTTCTTGATGAAGCGGCCAGCCTGAAAGCACATCCCGAACAAGTGCGGCGCTCGCTGCTCTTCCTGTTGGTGACCGCAGAGGAAAAGGGTCTCCTGGGCTCAAAATATTTTGCTGCGCATCCCACGGTGCCGCTCAAATCCATCGTCGCGGACGTCAACGTGGACATGTTTCTTCCGATCGTGCCATTGAAGATTCTGAAGGTGGAGGGTATCGAAGAATCCGATCTCGGGTCCCGCGCCGCCGCCATTGCGCAATCGATGGGCATCAAGCCGATCGCTGATCCAGAGCCGCTACGCAATGCTTTCATCCGCAGCGATCAGTACAGCTTCATCAAGAAAGGTGTGCCCGCAGTCAAAGCAGACGTCGGCTTCGAACTGGGCACGCCCGAGCAGAAAATCTTCAAGGACTGGCTCACCAATCGCTATCACGCACCTTCCGATGACATAAACCAACCGGTCGATCCGGCGTCCGCAGCACTATATGAGGAATTCACCCGCCGGTTACTCCTCGAAACCGCCAATTCTTCCGCGCGCCCGCAATGGAAGCCAGAGTCGTTCTTCCGGCGCTACGCCGGCAACTAACACCCGCCGTCTGCTCCGGGTGTCATGTGGCCGTTCCGCAAAAAGACGACGCACCGACAACTCGCTCAGCGCCTTTCTTTACCCTTCCCAGAACCTGTTTGCGCAGGTATCGTAGACCGATTCGCGCACCTCTCCAAAGGAGGATGGGATGCGTTTTGAAAGACGCCAACTGCTTCGAACCCTATCATTTGCTTTCGGCTCGAGCTTCATCTGGAATCGGAACCAACTCAGCGTCGCCGCGCAGACAGCCACACAGCCAAAGGTCTCCCCTGCCCCTACGGCGGCCGCTGCTCGCGATGGAATCGCTGGAGAAACGGAAATGGAAAAAGTGACCGGAATTGGAGGATTCTTCTTTCGAGCCAAAGATCCGAAAGCGTTGGGGCTTTGGTACCGGCAACATCTGGGCATTTCAGTGATACCAACGACCGCAGAGGAACACGGGTGGCAGCAAGAGGCAGGATCAACCGCTTTCGCTCCCTTCCCCGAGACGAGCAACTATTTCGGGGATGCCAACAAGGTCTGGATGCTGAACTTTCGAGTGCGAGATCTCGACAAAATGGCGGCCCAGCTAGAGGCTGCCGGAATAGCGGTAAAGATTGATCCGCAATCTTATCCCTACGGTCGGTTTGCCCGCGTGCATGACCCTGAGGGAAATCCGATCGAATTGTGGCAGCCTAAGGTTCCAGACACCAAAGGCTAAGTTGCAAAGCAGTCCAGGATTGTTTCTGGATTTCTTCGCCCAAATACGGCTTAGCGTCGCAGTTACAGCACCAGCGGAATTTTGCAGAGAACACGTGAATTTTTGCCCCGAGTTTCGCGCGACAATTTGTTATCCTGCGTCGCGTGAAACTTCCATTTCTGATTGACACCGATACAGCTTCCGATGATGCAGTTGCGTTGATCATGGCGCTGCGCTCTCCCCAAATTCAGGTTCTAGCCATCACCACGGTTGCGGGAAACGTGGATGTCCATCAAGCCAGCCGTAATGCGCTCTATACCGCCGAGCTTTGCGATTCCAATGTGCCGGTGTTTGCAGGCGCGGCACAACCACTCAAGCGCGCGCATTTAAACGCCGCCTGGTTTCACGGACGCGATGGCCTCGGCGATCATGGCTACCCGCCGCCACGCCGCGCTCCGGAAAAGCAGAGCGCTCTAGCTGCCATCATCGACACGATTGAATCTCACCCAGGCCTGGTAATGGTCACGCTAGGTCCGCTTACTAATGTTGCGCTCGCCTTGCAAAAGAAGCCGGGCATCGCCGCGAAAGTGAGTCGTTGTGTGGTCATGGGCGGCGCGCCCTGCTGCGAAGGCAACGTCACTCCCGCGGCCGAATACAACATCTGG